>DATDIY010000339.1:0-6693 GCA_036520815.1 Acidimicrobiales bacterium | reverse complement strand
GCGACCTCATCCGCCGCCCGGCGACCCTGACGGACGCACGCCGGAATGCCGAGCCCGTCGTAGGCGGCGCCGGCCAGCACCACGCCGGGGCCACCGCCGCGACCTCGTCTCGCCAGCCCTGCGCGCGGGCGAGGTGCCCGGGGCGGAACTGGGGGAGGGCGTCGTGCCAGCGGGTGACGCGGCGGTCGGTGGGCTCGCCGGTCACGCCCATGGTGGTGCCCAGATCGGCCATCACACCGGCGACGAGATCGTCGTCGTCGAGCTCGAGGGCGTGGGTGTCACCGTGGCGTCCGGCCGACACCCGCAGGATGGCGACGTCGGGGTCGGCCAGATGGGCCCACTTCGTCGAGGCCCAGGAGCAGGCGGTGAGCGTGGGCAGGCGGTCGGCCTCGCCCACCAGGAAGCCGCTGGCGTCGAGCGGGACCCCGATCGCTGTCCGCGGGACGGCGAGGGTGACCATGGCGACCGAGGCGTAGTCGAGGGCAGCCAAGCCCTCGGCCGCGTCCGGGGCGAGCTGGCCGAGCAGACGGGCTCCCACCGGTCCGGGGACGGCGAGCACCACCCGATCGGCGGCCAGCGGCCCGAGCGGGGTTCCCACGACGTAGCCCCCGGACCCGTCCGCCGCGTGTTCGAGGCTGTCGACCGGGCAGCGCAGGTGCACCCGACCGCCTGCCGCCACCAGCCGGGCGAGCAGCAGGTCGGTGAGGGTCTGGGTGCCGACCGGGATGCCGTGGAAGACGGGGGCATCGGGGTCGGCCAGGGCGGCGCGGGCCTGGCGCTGCTGCTCGCGGGCTCCCTCGATCAGGCTGGGCCGGCGGCGGGCCGCCGAGGCCAGCTGGGCGGCGCCGACCGCCAGGCTCAGGTGGTCGGCGTCGCCGGCGTTCACGCCCGAGAGCAGGGGTGACACCAGGCGCTCGTGGACCTCGTCGCCGAGTCGACCCCGCACCAGCTGGCCCACCGACATGTCTCCCGGCCCGGCGGGGTCACCCTCGGGTTCGGAGGCGGGCGGGGTGGTCGCGTCGAGGTCCCGGGCGGCCCGCTCGACCCCTTCGGCGCTCACGATGCCGCTGGCGCGCAGGGCGTCGAGGTCGGTGGGGACCCCGAGCACCAGACCGGCCGGCAACCGGCGCAGCTCCCCCCGGGCCCACACCAGGGCCGACCGCTCGGCCGGCGACGTGAGCACGGCACCGAGGCCGAGCTCCTCGCACAGCTCGCGGGCCTCGGGCACCCGCGCCAGGAAGGCGTCGGCGCCGCAGTCGACCTGGTGGCCGGCGAAGGGGGTGGTGAGGATCTTGCCGCCGACCCGGTCCGACGCCTCCACCACCGTCACCCGCACCGACGGGTGTCGAGTGGCGAGGGTGAACGCGGCGGTGAGGCCGGTGATCCCGGCACCCACGACGACGACGTGGCGAGCAGGGCCCGCGACGCTCGTGTCGGCCGCCGTCACGTCAGCCGACCCCGGCATCGGCGAGACGGTCGACCACGAGGTCGGCGAGGGCCGCCATCACCCGGGGGTCGTCGTTGAGCGAGCGGGTGCGGGCGAAGGCCAGGCCCACCTCGGCGGCGACCCGGGCCGCCTCCACGTCGAGGTCGTACAGCACCTCGAGGTGGTCGGAGGTGAACCCCTGGGCACACACCAGCACGCCGTCGGAGCGTCCGGTGTCGGCCAGATCGCGGATCACCTGGAGGATGTCGGGGCCCCGCCACGGATCGGGGGTGCGCCCGGCGCTCTGCCAGCACATCCCCCAGTCGGCCCACGGGTTGAGGCCCAGCTCGGTGGCCACCGCCGCCGCACTCTCGTGGAGCTGGTCGGGGTAGGGGTCGTCGACCAGCGCCGACTCGGGCAGCGAGTGGGCGGTGAACAGCACCTTGTGCCGGTCGGGGAGCGCGGCGCTCGCCTCGCGCACGGCGCCGGTGAGGAAGTCGAGATAGGCCGGCTCGAGGTGCCACTGCTCGACGGGGTGGACGCGCACCCCGTCACTCGCGCCTGCCTCGGTGGCACGCCGCTGGTACTCCCCGACGCTCGACCGGGAGTAGTGCGGGGCCAGCACCAGCCCGACGGCGTCGGCCACTCCGGCGGCGGCCAGCTCGGCGACGGCGTCCTCGATGAAGGGAGCGGCGTGCTTCTGGCCGAGCACCACGGTCCACCGTCCGGGCATCAGTTCGTCGAGGGCGGTGGCGAGCGCGGCCCGCTGGGCCTCGGTGCGCTGGGCGAGGGGCGAGATGCCCCCGATGGCGTCGTACCGGGCGGTCAGCTCGGCCAGCTGCTCGGACGCCGGCGGCCGGCCCCGGCGGATGTGGGTGTAGTAGGGCTCGATCTCCCCGGCCGAGCGGGGGGTCCCGTACGCCATGACCACCAGCCCGAGGGGCGGCCCATCGCTCATGTCGAGGCGGACGATCCGTCGCAGCGGCCCTCGGCGTGCACCAGCTCCACCACCCGCTCGAGCACGGTCGGGTCGGTCTCGGGCAACACCCCGTGGCCGAGGTTGAACACGTGCCCGGGATGGCCGGCGTTGCGGGCGAGCACGTCGCGGGTGGCGTCGGCGACGACGTCCCACGGCGCCCGGCACAGCGCCGGGTCGAGGTTCCCCTGCAGGGCGGTCACGCCGGGGAGGCGGCGGCGGGCTTCGTCGAGCGGCACCCGCCAGTCGACGCCCATGACGTCGGGCCCGGCGGCGGCCATCAGGCCCAGGATCTCCCCGGTTCCGACCCCGAAGTGGATGCTCGGGACCCCGAGGTCGGCCACCGCCTCGAACACCCGCCGGCTGTGGGGCAGCACGAAGCGCTCGTAGTCCTGGGGCGACAGGGCCCCGGCCCACGAGTCGAAGAGCTGGAAGGCCGAGGCGCCGGCCCCGATCTGGGAGCGCAGCGAGGTGACGGCCAGGTTGCCGAGGCGCTCCATGAGCTGGTGCCACAGCGCCGGGTCGCCGTGCATCAGCGCCTTGGTGTTCTCGTAGGTCCGGGACGGTCGGCCCTCGATCAGGTAGCTGGCGACCGTGAACGGCGCCCCGGCGAAACCGATCAGCGGGACGGGTAGCTCCTTGACCAGGATCTTCACTGTCTCGAGCACGTAGGGCGTGTCGGACTCGGGGTCCATCGGGCGGAGCCGTTCGAGGTCGGCGGCGGAGCGGAACGGCTGCTCCACCACCGGGCCCACGCCGGGGGCCACGTCGACGCCGAAACCGATGGCGGACACCGGAACCACGATGTCGGAGTAGAGGATGGCGGCGTCGACCCCGTAGCGGCGCACTGGCTGGAGGGTGATCTCGGCCGACAGGTCGGGGATGCGGATGGCATCGAGGATGCTGCCGCTGCCCCGGATCTCGCGGTACTCGGGGAGTGACCGTCCCGCTTGGCGCATGAACCACACCGGCACCCGGTCGTCGGGGCCCCCCGGCGTGCCGCGGCACGCCCGGAGAAACGGCGGAAGGGCTTCCGGGGCGTTGCGGGCGGTGGATTCGGGCACGGCGGCCACGCTACCGACCTCCCCCGGTCGGGGTTAATCCCCCGGTGGCGGGTAGGATGTCCGATCCCCTCCGACGGGTTTCCTGGAACTCCAGGCGACGGAGGCGGGACCTCGTCGGCATCCGAGGGAGCCCATGGCGCGACATCCCGAGCTGGCAACGGAGCAGGCCTACATCGACCACGCCTATGCCTGCCTGGAGTCGTCCCGGCAGGCCGCCACCCGGCTGACGTCGATGGTGGAGGTGGGCCGTGGCGGCACTGAGCAGGCCCGGTTCGAGCGCGAGGTCATCTACGACACCGTCGTGAACCGCCTCTCGCAGCTGCAGCTGGGCGATGCCGCGCTCTGCTTCGGCCGCATCGACCGGGTGGCCGAGTCCCCCGACGGCGTCACCGAGCGCTTCTACATCGGTCGTCTGGCGGTTGCCGACGCCGATCAGGAGCCGGTGATCGTCGACTGGCGCGCCCCGGTGGCCGAACCGTTCTACCGGGCCACCGGCCGCCAGGCGATGGGGCTGTCCCGCCGCCGCCACTTCGCCACACGCGGTCGCCAGCTGCTCGCCATCGAGGACGAGCTGTTCGGCGACACGCTCGACGGGCTGGGCCTCCCCGGCGGCGACGGACGACCCCAGGTCAGCGGACAGGGTGCCCTGTTCAGCGCCCTGGAGACCGCCCGCACCGGACGGCTCACCGACATCGTCGCCACCATCCAGGGCGAGCAGGACGAGATCATCCGGGCGCCGCTGCCGGGCGTGCTCGTCTTGCAGGGCGGCCCCGGCACCGGCAAGACCGTCGTGGCCCTGCACCGAGCCGCCTACCTGCTGTACACCCACCGGTTCCCTCTCGAGGGCCAGGGCGTGCTGGTCGTCGGTCCGAACCGGCTGTTCCTCGGCTACATCGAGCAGGTCCTGCCCTCGCTCGGCGAGGCCGGGGTCGAGTTGGCGGTGCTGGCCGACCTGGTGCCCCACCTCAGCATCCGGGGCTACGACCGGGGCCTCACCGCCCGGGTCAAGGGCGACCCCCGCATGGTGCAGTTCCTCTCCCGGTCGGTGCGCGACCGGGAGCGGGCGCTGCGGTCCGATCTCGTGGTCGGCTACGGCCTGCAGCGCCTCAAGCTCTCCCGGGAGCGCAGCGCGCGGATCGTCGGCGAGGCCCGGCGCCGCTACCGCCGCCACAACCCGGCGCGGAGGTTCGTCGAGTCCGAGGTGTACGCCGAGCTGGCCCTCTCGGGTCGGGGCGAGCTGGCCGCGTCAGAGGTGCGCGAGCGCCTGCGTCGTGACCCGGCGGTCCGTGAAGCGCTGGAGTGGATGTGGCCGGTGCTCACCCCGCCTCAGCTCCTCCACGACCTCTTCGGCGGCAAGGGCCTGCTCCGCCATGCCGGACGCGACCTTCTCGACGACGCCGAGTGGCTGTCGCTGTACCGCTCCCGGGCCGACTCGCTCGACGAGGTCGCCTGGACCCACGAGGACGCGCCGCTGCTCGACGAGGCCCGCTGGCTGCTCGGCCCGAAGCCCCGTCGGCGCCGCCCGGGCGAGCCGGCCGACGACGACGAGATCCGCACCTACGGCCACATCGTCGTCGACGAGGCCCAGGACCTCTCCCCGATGCAGCTGCGGATGCTCGAGCGACGTTCCCTCAACGGGTCGATGACGGTGGTGGGCGACATCGCCCAGGCCACCGGCCAGTGGGCCCACGCCTCCTGGGACGAGATCCTCGACCGCCTGCCGCAGAAGCGCCCGGCCCACCGCACCGAGCTCACCCTCGGCTACCGCCTGCCCGCTCCGATCACGGCGCTGGCCGCTCGTGTGCTCCGCCACGCCGCGCCTCAGGTGCGCCCACCCCGCTCGGTGCGGGAGGACGGCGCCGAGCCGGTCGTGCGTCGGGCCGAACCCGGCGGCCTGGCCGACGAGGTGGCGGCCACGGTGATCCGAGAGCGGAGGGCGGTCGATCCCGGCCAGGTGGCGGTGATCTGCCCGGCATCGTGGGTCGATCCGCTGTGCGCCGCCCTCGATCGGGCCGGGGTCCAGTTCGGACGGGCCACCCGCAACGGCCTCGAGCACCGGGTCACGGTGGTGGAGGTCGGGCTGGTCAAGGGCCTCGAGGTCGACGCCGCCGTCGTCGTCGAGCCGGCGGCGATGGTCGACGAGGAGGCCCAGGGCGATCGGGCCCTCTACGTCGCGCTCACCCGCGCCACCAAGCGCCTCGCGGTCGTCCACGAGGCTGACCTGCCGCCGTCGTTGCGGGGCTGACGCCCAGCCCGGCCGGGGTCGGGCTCGTCACCCGGAGGTGACGAGGATGCGGGTGCTGGCGTAGCTCCCGATCCCGATGTGGCGACCGTCGATCTCGACGGTCGTCGTGCCGTCGGGCGACGCCGCCGTCACGGTGCCGGCGTGGCCCGGGAGCAGCGACGACGTCTCCAGGTACTCGAGCAGGCCCGGGGTGAACTCGAGCTCCTCGGGGATGCGGGAGATCACGAACCCCTGGCCGACGTCGAGGCGGTCGAGGGTGACGGTGTTGGGCGGGCTGTAGTCGGTGCCCGGGATCGGGTTGCCGTGAGGGCAGGTGGTGGGATCGCCCAGCACCCGCATCATGGCGGACTCGACCGTGGGCGAGATCACGTGCTCCCAGCGACCGGCTTCGACGTGGGCCTCGGACCAGCTGAGCCCGAGCAGGTCGGTGAGGAAGCGCTCGGCGAGACGGTGGCGACGCACGACCGACTCCGCCAGCGAGAGGCCCTCGACGGTGAGCCGGATCGTGCCTTGCTGCACGTCGACGAGGTCGCCCTTCTCCATGCGGCGGATCATCTCCGACACCGCCGGCCGGGAGACCTCGAGGCGCTCGGCGATCCGGGCCTGGATCACGTCGACGTCGTCCTCGCGGAGCTCGAAGATGGCCTCGCAGTACTCCTCGAAGGCCGGATGCCATTCCCTCGGCTGGTGCGGTGCCATGGGTGGGAGTCTAGGCACCTCGCCCCCGCTTCGGACGGGAGGATCGACACAGACGGACTGCCCCGCCGGCAGCCGACCGTCGAAGATGATGACGCCGAAGATGATGACACTTCGTCGTGAACGTCGTCGGCGGCGGTAGCGCGTCCCAGATCGCACGGTGAACGAGCGTTTGCCCCTCGATAGCCTGCGGGGATGGCCGAGACCGATGCGCTGGACCGCTTCTCCGAGCCGGTCCGCGCCTGGTTCTCGACGACCTTCGCCGAGGCCACGCCGCCCCAGTCCA
>DATDIY010000338.1:0-3427 GCA_036520815.1 Acidimicrobiales bacterium | reverse complement strand
GGGGCATGCAGGCACTCGAGTGGGGCGTGATGTACCCCGACCGCGTCGGCGGCGTGGTCGCCATCGCCAGCACGGTGGCGGCCAGCGCCCTACAGATCTCGCTGTCGAGCGTGCAGCGCTCGTCGATCGTGCTCGACCCGAAGTGGCGCGAGGGCGACTACTACGGCGCCGAGCCGGGCGACGGCCCGCACTTCGGTCTGGCCCTCGCCCGTCAGTCCGCCCAGATCAGCTACCGCACCGAGCAGGTGTTCAACAACCGCTTCGGGCGCAAGGAGCTCGACACCCTCGACGACCGCTACACGCTGTGGCAGCGCTTCGACGTCGAGGGCTACCTCGACTACCACGGCGCCAAGCTGGCCCGACGGTTCGACGCCAACTCCTACCTCGTGATCAACCGGGCCATGGACCTGCACGACCTGGGCCGGGGTCGCGGCGGGATGGAGCGGGCCCTCGCCCGCATCAGCGCGCCGGTGCTCACCATGTCGATCGACTCCGACGTGCTCTACCCCGCCTACCAGCAGGAGCTGATCGACCAGACGTTGCGGTCGATCGGCAGCGACGCCACCCACGTGGAGATCTCCAGTCCCGACGGCCACGACGCCTTCCTCATCGAGACCGATGCGGTGGGCGCGGCCCTTGTCCCGTTCCTCAGCCAGATCGAGAAGGGCGACCGATGACCGACGCCGACGAGCGCCCGCTGCACCCCGAGACGCGGGCCATCCGCGCCGGCCGGGCCGACAACGACACCGCCCTGGCGCCCATCCTGTGGGCCACCACGACCTTCGTGACCCCGACGGTCGAGGAGGGTCGGCGCATGGCGACGGCCGTGGGGGAGGCCCGCTTCTACTCCCGTTACGGCAACCCGACGGTGGCCGGCTTCGAGGACGCCGTCGCCCAGCTGGAGGGCGCCGAGACCGCTCGGGCCTTCGCGTCGGGCATGGGTGCGATCAGCGCCGTGGTGCTCGGCCTGTGCTCCACCGGCGACCACATCGTCGCCCAGCGCCAGCTCTACGCCGGCACCCAGCTGTTGTTGCAGACGGCCTGCCCCCGGTTCGGCATCGACGTCACCTTCGTCGACGGCACCGAGCCGGGCGCCTTCGCCGCCGCCGTGGTGCCGGGTAAGACCGTGCTGGTGCTGGCCGAGACGCCGGCCAACCCGCGGCTCGACCTGGTCGACCTGGCCGAGGTCGGCGGCATCGCCGGGCCGATCACCGTCGTCGACTCCACCTTCGCCACCCCGCTGATCCAGCGTCCGCTCGACTACGGGGTGGACCTCGTCGTGCACTCGGCCACCAAGGCCATCGCCGGCCACAACGACGCCACCCTCGGCGTGGTCGCCGGGGCGGCCGAGCTGGTCGAGTGGCTCCACTCCTTCGCCATCCTGCAGGGCGCCAACGCCTCGCCGTTCGACGCCATGAACGGCCTGCGGGGGCTGCGCACCCTCGGGGTGCGCCTGGAGCGCCAGTGCCACAACGCCGGCGCGTTGGCCGGGTTCCTGGAGGGCCACCCGCTCGTCGCCGAGGTGCGCTGGCCCGGTCTGGCGTCGCATCCCCAGCACGAGCTCGCCCAGCGGCAGATGAGCATGCCCGGTGGACTGCTGACCTTCGACCTCGTCGGTGGGATCGAGGCAGGGTGCGTGTTCGTCGAGGCGCTGCAGATCGCCCAGCTGGCCACGTCGCTCGGTGGGCCCGAGACGCTGGTGACGCATCCCGCCTCGACCACCCATGTGAACCTCACGCCCGAGGAGCTGGCGAGCAACGGCATCGGTCCGGGCACGGTGCGGGTGTCGGCCGGGCTCGAGCACGCCGACGACCTGGTCGCCGACTTCTCCCAGGCGCTCGACCAGGTGGCCGAGGTCGGCTGAGCGGGAGGACCCACCGTGCCCGAGATGCTGGAGGTCGAGATCTACCGCCGGGCGGCGGCGGCCGCTCTCGGGCGTCGGATCGTGGCCGTCGATGCCCCCGACGCGTGGATCCTGAAGGGCGACACGACGGCGGTGGCAGTCACCGACGCCCTGCTGGGACGGAGCTTCAGCGCCGACCGTCGACGGGGCAAGCTCCTCCTGCTCGACACCGACGACCACGGTCCGACCCTCGGTCTCCGGTTCGGGATGACCGGAGTGCTGGAGCTCGACGGGCTGCCCGCGATCGAGACCCTCGAGTACTCGAGCCACCGCCGAGACCCGGCGTGGGAGCGCTTCGCAGTGCACTTCGACGGTGGCGGCGCGCTGCGCCTGCGCGATCCCCGTCGCCTGGGTGGGGTGGAGCTCGATCCCGACGAGAGCCGGCTCGGGCCCGACGCGGCCGAGGTCGGGGCGGCCGAGCTGGGTCGCATCCTGGCCGACAGCCAGGCCCCGCTGAAGGCCCGGTTGATGGATCAGGCCCGGCTGGCGGGGCTCGGGAACCTGCTCACCGACGAGCTGTTGTGGCGGGCCGGGCTCGACCCGGCGCGGCCGGCGGGCTCGCTCTCGCCCACCGAGGTGCGGCGGCTGCACCGCCACCTGCGAGCCACGCTCGACGAGCTCGGGGCCCGCGGCGGATCGCACATGGGCGACCTCCAGGAGGCGCGCCGACGAGGCAGCGTGTGCCCCCGCGATGGTGCCCCGCTGGAGCGGCGCACCATCGGCGGGCGCACCACCTACTCCTGCCCCCGCCACCAGCGCTGATGCCCCGGCCGTCAGGCCCGGCAGCGGTAGGGTTTCGGACCAGCGGGCGGTGCCGTGGCGTTGTCGGCCGCCCTCCCTCGCTCTCGGAAGGCTGCCCTTGCCCACGCCGTCGACACCCCGCCGTGCCCGCCTCGTGGCGCTGCTCGGCGCGTCCGGTGTGGCGATGGTGATCGGCGCGGTCGTGCTGACCCTGCCGGCGGGCGCGCAGGAGTCGACGACCACGACGTCGACGACGACGTCCTCCACCACGAGCACCACCGCGTCGACGACAACCACCACCAGGCCGTCGACGACGACCACGACCCGCCCTCGGACCACCACGACCACCCGGCCCCGCACGACGACCACGGCACCGACCACCACCACGACCGAGGCGCCGACCACCACGAGCTCCTCGTCGACCACGACGGCGGCGCCGGCGCCGGTGGTCCCGCCGGGCATGTCGAGCCCCGATGGTGACGGCGACGGCAACGACGACGGCGGCGGCTGGTCGACCGACACCAAGGTGTCGCTCGTCGTCGGCGGACTCGTCGCCCTGGGTGTCGGGTTCGGCGCGCTGGCCTTCGGCTACTGGCGCACGACCCGGCCAGCAGCCCTGGCCGAGGCCGATGTCGCTGCGAGTGCGCCCGACTCCGTGCCGGTGGAGCTGCCGACCGAGGCCGTGGTCATGGCGGGAGCGGTCGCTGCGCCCTCCGCCCCTCCGCCCGTCCCCCCTTCACCGGCCGTGCCCCTGATCGCCGCCCCCCTGGTCGGCGCGGCAGC
>DATDIY010000337.1:0-2450 GCA_036520815.1 Acidimicrobiales bacterium | reverse complement strand
GCACTCGTTGGCGAACATCCCGCTGGGCCGCCTGGGCGACCCGGAGAAGGACGCCGGCGCCCTCGCCGTGTTCCTCGCCTCCGAAGGCGCCCACTACTTCACCGGTGAGACGTTCAACCTCGACGGCGGCCGGTACATGCGTCCCTGACCTTCCCTCGGATCGACGGCTGGCGGGCCCCCGACGCGCTCTAGCGTTGGCACTTGGGTGCCAGTTTGTGTCGGCGACCCGTGTTCGCCGATGCTGGTTGCCTTCACTCGATCGATACGGGGGCATAGAGATGGATGAGCTGAGGTTCGACGGGAAGTCCGTGATCGTGACCGGTGCGGGGCGCGGCTTCGGGCGCGAGCACGCCCGGCTGTTGGCGTCGAGGGGCGCCCGGCTGGTGCTGGCCGACCACGGCATGGCGCTGGACGGCACGGGGTCGGACCCCGAGCCGATCCGGGCGATCGCCAAGGAGATCAACGACGCCGGGGGCGAGGCGATCCCGGTGTGGACCACCGTCGCCTACCCCGAGAACGCCGAGCTGGTCGTGCAGACCGCCATCGATGCCTACGGCAAGCTCGACATCCTCATCAACAACGCCGGCATCGCCGACCCCGACTGGTTCGAGGACCAGTCGGTCGAGCGCATCCGGCGCATGACCGACAACCAGTACTACACGGTCGTGTGGATGACGAAGGCGGCGTGGCCGCACCTGATCGAGTCGAAGGGCTGCATCGTCAACACCGCGTCGGAGGCCCTGCTGGGCAACGTGCCCAAGGCAGCCAGCTACTGCGGAGCGAAGGGCGGCGTGTTCGCCTTCACCCGAGCCATGGCGCTCGACGGCAAGCGGCTGGGCATTCGGGTCAACCAGATCTGCCCGCGCGGCAACACCCGCCTGTCGGCGCCCGACGTGCTGGCGTTCCACTTCGACGCCCCGATCGAGAACTTCAAGGGCGAGTTCTTCGACAACATGAAGCCGGAGTACGTGTCGCCGGCCCTCGTGTACCTCGCCCACGAGTCGTGCACCCTCACCGGCGTCACTCTTGTCAGCGGGGCTCGCACGGTGAAGCTCGTCGCCACCATCGAGTCCGACGGCATCGAGATGGACGAGGGGAACGTGACGCCCGAGGCCGTCGCCAGCGGCATCGACCAGATCATGGACATCGGCCTCAAGAAGGCCGTGCTGATGGACATCGAGATGTTCAACGACTGATTCGTTCGCCCGCGCGACGTACGAGTCCAGGAGCCCGGACCTCTGGTCCGGGCTCCGCCGCGTTCGGGGCGTCTCCAGTCAACCGGCCTACGGTCGTGGTGTGGCGAAGAGTCCGGCGGTCGAGCTCGAGATCGAGGGGCGCACGGTGCGCATCTCGAACCCTGACCGGGTCTACTTCCCCGCTTCGGGCGCCACGAAGCTCGACCTCGTCGAGTACTACCGGGCGGTCGGACCCGGGATCGTGAACGCGCTCCGGGAGCGGCCGTGCATGTTGCACCGGTTCCCCACGGGCATCACCGGCGAGAAGGTCCACCAAAAGCGGGTTCCGGGTGGGGCACCCCCGTGGCTCGAGACCGTCCGGGTGACCTTCCCGCGCTACGGCCAGCACGCCGACGAGCTCTGCGTGACCGAGCTGGCCCAGGTGCTCTGGGCGGTGCAGATGTCGACGGTCGAGTTCCATCCATGGAACTCGCGACGAGGCCACGTCGAGCAGCCCGACGAGTGGCGCATCGATCTCGACCCGATGCCCGACTGCCCGTTCGATCGGGTGCGACGGGTCGCCCATGTGGCGCACGAGGTCCTCGACGAGCTCGGCGCCGTGGGCTGGCCCAAGACCTCCGGCGGGCGCGGGCTGCACGTCTATGTGCGGATCCGCCCCGACCACGGGTTCGGCGACGTGCGCCGCGGAGCGCTCGCCTTCGCTCGGGAGGTGGAGCGTCGCTCGCCGACGGATGTGACCACCACGTGGTGGCGCAAGGACCGGGACCCGGCCGCGTTGTTCGTCGATTACAACCAGAACGCCCGGGATCACACCATGGCCGCCGCCTACTCGGTGCGGGGCCGGCCCGACGCGGCCGTGTCGACGCCCATCACGTGGGACGAGATCGACGACGTCGAGGCCGAGGACTGCACCATCCGCACCGTCCCCGCCCGGTTCACCGAGCTCGGCGACCTCCACGCCGACATCGACCAGCACCCGTGGTCGATCGACGAGCTGCTCGAGTGGGCCGACCGGGACGACCGGGAGGGCGCCGTCGATCCAGGCGCTCACGAACCCGAGGACACCTGACGGAGTACTGAGCTCGGCGACCACGTCGATCCGCCGACGAGGCACTCCGGTACGTTGGCTCCGCCGAGCGACGCACCCAACGCTCGAGACAACGAGGTGAGGTCGCATGGACCACCGACTCCTGGGGCGCACCGGCCTGCGCGTGAGCCCGCTGTGCCTCGGCACGATGAACTTCGGCATGCAGG
>DATDIY010000336.1:0-7002 GCA_036520815.1 Acidimicrobiales bacterium | reverse complement strand
CGTCTCCCCCGGCGCGGCCGACACCGTGAACCACGCGGCGGACTTGGTGCCGATCTGCGCCGGATTGACGGTGTCGGCACCGGATACCACGTGGTCGTTGATGGCGTCCTTCGGGTGGGCGGTGACGACCTCGGCGTCGTCGCCCCACAACCGGGTGGTGTTCGTGTCGTTCTCACAGAACAGCCACGCCGGGTCGACACCGTCGGGGTCCCCGCCCGCCGACGCCACGAAGGTCCACTGTCCGAGATGGGCAGGATGGTCGACCTCGACGACCTCACCGTCGGACGACATGCGCATCGACGGCTTCAGTTCCGACGCCTGCTTGCCCCAGGCCCAGGTGTTGCGGAACCAGAGGTGGGGCAACACGTGCAATGTCGCCGGCTCGGGCCCGGCGTTGCGCACCCGGACCCGCATGCACAGGTCGTCGAGGTCGGCCTTGGCGTAGGCGACGTCGACCACCCAGTAGCGGTCGTCGTCGAACACGCCGGTGTCGACCAGCTCGTACTCGGCGTCGTCACCGGTGCGCTCTCGGTTCGCCCGAACGAGCTCGTCGTAGGGGAACTCGGCCTGGGGGTAGTGGTAGCGCCACGACAGCCACGAACTGGTGGGCACCGCGTCGAGGTGCCACCAGTGGTCCTTGGCGTCCTCGCCGTGGTTGCCCTCGGCGTTCGCCAGCCCGAAGGCGCGCTCCTTGAGGAACGGGTCACGTCCGTTCCACAGCGCCAGGCCGAGACAGAGTCCCTGACGGGAGTCGCAGACCCCCGCCAAGGCGTCCTCCCCCCACCGGTAGGTGCGGGAGCGGGCGTGGTCGTGGGGGAAGAAGTCCCACGCCTCACCGTCGGCGGAGTAGTCCTCGCGCACGGTGCCCCAGGCCCGTGCCGCCACGAACGGGCCCCACTGGTGCCACGCCGTCAGCCCGTCACGACCCGTCGGGCCGCTCAACCGCTCCCGTTCCGCTCCCACCGGCAGTGTCTACCACCGGCCCCCAGACGCTCCGATCAGCGGAAGCGGTCGAGGACGTCACCGATGGGCGGCTCGGCGAACGACGCCGGCAGGTCGACGTCCCAGCCCTCCAGGAGACAGTGGGTGGTGACGGACGCCCCGTCACCACCACCGCCCCCGTCGGGTGCCGCCGCCCGAGAACCGTGACCAACCAGATCGGACGCCGCCGATCGCTCCTGGTGGGCGAGGTCGACTCGGTGGAGATCGACCGCCACACCGGTGAGGTCGAGGAACACCGAACCGCCCCGCCGCTGGACGCGCCACGCCTCGGTGCCCAGCGCATTGCGGGCCTGCCAGAGAAGGGTGCGCAGCCGCGGTCCGGCCCGGCGCTCGTCGACACCCGGCCACAGGGTCGCCACCAGCTCGGTAGCCGGAACCCCGCTCGGGCCGGCGATGGCCAGCAGGTACACGGCCAGCTCGGCGTGGCGGGTGAGGAACTCGACGCGCTCGCCGCGAAGCACGACCTCCGGAGAGCCGAGCACCGCGATGCGCAGCTCCTGGGCCGGGCTGAAGAGTCGGTCGTAGGCGGGATCGTCGGCGGCGGTGCTGCGCGCCAGCCGGAACCATCGCCCGCCGCGATCGCGGTCGGCGGCGCCCATCGCCAGGGTCGTCCGGGTGGCCCAGTAGCGCGCACCGGCCGACTCGCAGGCGGCCCGAGCTGCGTTCAGCACGATCCGGGCCGGCCCTCTGTCACCCAGCCGGACCAGCACCTCACCGAGATGGGTCTGGGCGAAGGCGCGTTCGATCGGGTTCTGGAGCTGGGCCGCTGCGTCGGTCAGCACGTCCCGGGCTTCGGCCAGCTCGCCCAGCTCGGCCAGGGCCGTCCCCTCAGCCATCCGGGCCAGGCCGCACCACCAGGCGTCGCCCAGGGCCTCGGCCTCCTGGCCGGCCCGGCGGGCGTCGAGCAGCGAGCGGTGCGGCGCCCACTCGGCGGTGAACTCGGCCCGTAGGACCCGGACCATCGTCCCGTACCAGGGAGCGTCGTCGGCGGAGGCGCGAGCGAGCCCGGTGGCGAAGCTGCTGTCGGACTCGCTCTGGCGACCCCTGACGGCGAGGAGCACCCCCGTGAAGGCCGCGACCAGGGCCCCCTCGTTTCGAACCTCCGAGATGTTCGAGCGGGCGGTCAGCTCCTCGGCGGCTTCGAGGATGCCAGCGGCCCGCTCGAAGTCGCCCATGCAGTAGGCGTAGAGCGACAGGTACACGAGTGGCACTGCGGCAGCGCCGGGCTGACCCGAGGCGTCCGCCAACAGCAGGGCCTCCCGAGCGGTGCGCTCGGCACCATCGAGGTCTCCGTTGGAATAGGCGTCGAGGGAGCCGTGCGCAGCGACGCTCACCGTCAGATCGTTGCCCTGACCGAGCAGCGCGTCGGCTCGGCGCCACCAGGAGACCGCCCGGCCAACGTCACCCTGCGACAGGTACAGGTTCGCCCGCACGTTCGCCGCCACTCCGAGACCGGTGCGGTCGCCGGTGGCCTCGAACTCGTCCCAGGCACTGCGGCACAGCACACCGGCCCGCCCGTCACCGCGGTAGGTGTCATGGCAGGCAGCGGCGGCGAGCAACTGGCTCCACGGATGCCCGGTGAGGTCGCTGTCGAGCAACTGGTCGATGACGCCCACCAGCCGGCTGGGTAGTCCCCTCGTGAGCGCCTCGGGCGCCACCCGGTCGAGATCGGCCAGCTGGTGGGCCTCCAGCGGGACGGTTCCGGCGCCGGTCCGGCCGGCGGAGACGCCACCGCCCACGACAGCGCTGTGCGCTGTTCGGGACGGTTCGGCGGCACCGATGGAAGCGTCACTCATTCTGGGGGGTCCGGGGAGTCGTGGGCGGGACTGAGGAGGCTCGGTCGCCGACGGCCCTCCCGCGCGAAAGGACACTCCAGAAACGACCAGACGTCAATGCACAGTTGCGGACGATCAACTAGACATAGGTGTATAGTTGATCGCGTCTGCCAGGAGTTTCGCATGAGCCCTAGACCGGGGTCCACCTCCGCCACCCGCCGCCGGGTGCTCGACGCCGGCATCGAGCTCTGGCAGCAGGAACCCCCCGAGGTGCTCTTCGGAGGCTTCACCGTGGCCCGGCTGGCGAAGGTGGCCGGCGTCACCAGGGCCACGTTCTACTCCTACTGGCCGTCGGCGGCCGACTACATGTCCGACTTGCTCGACCACCTCGCCGACCTGGACCCCGAGGAGTTCGCCGACGACGTCGAGCCCACGGTCCGATCGGTCGAGTCCGCCGCCCACGATCTCACGACGCCGTTCCTCGCCGCCTGCGACGCGCAGCTCCGCTCGGTCATCGCCGATCCCGCCCTACGGGTGCGACTCGGGTTCCTCTCGAAGATGGACGATCCCGACGTCGCGTCGCGGCTCCGACACCGGTACCGGACCCTCGAGACACGCCAGTGGAGGGCACCGGAACGCATGCTGCGGTCCTGGGGGCGCGAGGTCCGCCCGCCGATCAAGCCTCACCAGCTGGTGGCGGTGCACAGCGGCCTGCAGGAGCACCTCGCTGCCCAGCACATCATCGATCCGGAGGCGGTGCCGGTCGAGCTGTACGGCTACGCCAGCCTGGTGCTGCTGCTCCTGCTGACCCGCCGCATCGACGACCCCCGTACCGTCGACGACATCCTCGGGGTGGCCGACACCTGGCCGACCATCGGAATGCAGCTCCTCGCCCAGCAGTCCAGCGAGGTCGCCAGCCCGCGCCGGACCCTCGAACCAGAGATGGTGCGGGAGATGACGGTGATGGCTCGGAGAATCCTCGCCTCGCTGCCCTGGGAGGACCTCCACCTCTCCGATGTCGGGCGCTCGATCGGCTTCAACGAGGAGCTGGCCCTTCGCGCCTTCAACTCCAAGGCGGGGCTCGGCGTGTCCATCATCGCCCTCACGGTGACGGAGCGGTTCGCCGAGATGGAGCGGACCGGCGATCCGCTCGTCGACCTGCGGGGGATGCTCGATGTCGTCCGCGACGAGCTCGACGTGCGAGCCGCCGTCACCCAGTCGATCCTGATCCTGTTCGCCCGCGAGACGCGGTTCCCTTCCGAGAGCCTGATGGTGTGGAGCCCGGTACCGATCGTGTCGGACCAGATCCGTCTGGCCATCGACGCCGGCCAGCTCCGCGACGACGTCGCACCGCAGGTCCTGGCCCGGACCCTCCTACGCGTGATCCTGCTCGACAGCGCCCCCGGTCTGCGGGGTCGGTGGTCCGGACTCGACGCCGGCGAGCTGGTCCTGCGCGGCGCGCAGACCTCACCGGCCCAGCCCGACCGGCGAGCGACTGATCCCGCCTGACGTCAGGGGTCGTCGGTCGTCGACGTCGTGGTCGTGGTCGACGAGGAGGTGGTGGAGCTCGACGAGCTGGTTGTCGTCGTCGGCCTCGTCGTCGTGGTCGTCGGGCGGGTCGTGGTGGTCGTCGACGAGGTCGTGGTGGTGGTCGTGGTCGCCGGGATCGTGTCGTTGGGCGAGGAGTCGTCGCCGCTGCGCAGGGCCAGCACGACCAGTGCACCGGCGGCCACCACGATGGCGATCACGAGGATGGTCATACCGATCGCCGGCCACGGCGACTTCTTCGGCGGAACCGACCCACCCGGGCCGCCCGGGCCACCTGGTGCGCCGAGGCCGGGTCCGCCGTAACCCGCGGCACCTGCCCCACCGGCCGCAGCCACCGGCGCCATGGCCTGGGTCGGGTCACCCGTGTAGGGACCACCGGCACCGCTTCCGGGAGACGACACCACCGTCGGATCCGCACCACCGGGCGGAGAGGTGGGCGCCGGATCGGGCGTCGGCACCGGCCCGGTGGGCTCGTTCTCGGGAGTGGGTCCGCCGGCTGACTGATCGCTCACCACGACGATGCTAGGAAGCCGGCATCACAACGCCGGGGATGCCGCCTCGACCGATCTCATCCGGGCACCGGCTCCGACCCGTCCCCGTGTTCCGCCCACCACGTCGGCCACGACACCGTCGCCCCGCCGCGCAGCTGACAGGAGACCTGGGAGAGGAACCAGGTCCGGAACCCGCTGGCCAGCGCCGGGGGTCGGGCGAGCAGCAACTGACCTCCGCAGCGGGCTTCGAGGCGGTCGAACAGCTCGTTGCCCTCGTCGGCCCGATCGGCCAGGTCCGCCGGGAGGACCAGCGTCAGGTCGAGCGTCGGGTCCGGGGAGCCAGCCCCGCGCTCCCCCATCTGGTGGTCCACCATCGGGCGGAACGTGGTGAAGATGGCTCGCAGGTCGACCAGCTGCGAGCGGAGCGTCGCAACGTCGGCCTCTCCCCCGTCGCCGCCCATCGTGATCAGCTCGAGCTCGCGAAGGAGGGCATCGTGCTGGTCCTGGGCGAAGCGGAGAGTTGCGGCCGGCACGCCGAGGAGGTGCACCGAGAGGGTCGCAGCGGAGCCCGGCGGCGTCATCGGCCCTGCTCCGACGGGTCGAGCACCTCGGACTCGCCGAGGGAGCCTCTGTCGCCGCGGCCTGCAACCGG
The DNA here is from genome assembly GCA_036520815.1 of Acidimicrobiales bacterium. Taxonomy (GTDB): domain Bacteria; phylum Actinomycetota; class Acidimicrobiia; order Acidimicrobiales; family Acidimicrobilacustridaceae; genus CAMFLJ01. The sequence goes on along the minus strand of DATDIY010000336.1, from coordinate 1,534 downwards.
GGTCGAGGCGAGCGCGAACCACACCGTCTTCCCGACCGGCAGCGAGTCGACCCCCCACTCGTCGCTCAGGCTGGCGAGGATCTGCAGACCCCGACCCGTGGGCGCGCTCGGTCCGGGAACCCGCAGGACCGGGGGCGACGTGCTCCCGTCGGTCACCTCCACCAGGAGCCGGTCCGGGTCGAGGCGGAGGCAGAGCGTGATCGTCGTGCCGGCATGGAGGACCGCATTGATCACGAGCTCGCTCACCAGGAGCCGGACCGTGTCACGCAGGTCCTCCAGCCCCCAGCGGTCGAGGACCCGCTCGGCGAAGTGCCGAGCGTCGGTGGCGCTCGTCAAGGTGGGGGGGAACGAGGCCCGGGCATCGGTCACGACTAGCCTGCCGAGGCGATGGACGAGGCGAGCGAGGGCGTGACCGGGCCGAAGGACGGCCCGTCGGGAGCAGTGGGCCCCGGACGCGGCATGGCCGCCCGGTTCGACGTCGAGTCGGGTCCTGCGACCGTCATCCTCGTCGAGGGGGAGCTCGACGCCCAGACCGGCTCCGAGCTGCGGACCCTGCTCGCCCGGGCGTTCGACGAGCGGCCCGACACGGTCGTGGTCGACCTCAGCGGCGTGGACTTCATCGATTCCGTCGGGCTGAGCGTGCTCGTGACCGCGCACAACCGGGGCGAGTCCCAAGAGACTCCGTTCTCGGTGCGCTCCGCCTCGCCGGCCTGCGTGCGGGTGTTCGAGATCACCCGACTGGTCGACGTCCTGCACATCACCTGAGTCGGCAGGCCGACGGGGAGCAGGTTCGGTCGATCCACGCCGGGTACCTGCCCACGGAGGCGGGAGATATCCCTCCGAGCGTGAGATCACCGTCCGGTGTCAACGACGCACGAGGGCGGCGAAGATGGGGGCCAGGCCGATCGGGCCGCACGGCGCCTCCTCGCGGCGCCCGGGAACGGGGCACGTACTTCGCTCACCAGGGAAGGAAGCAGCCATGACCGATACCAGTGCCGATGCTGACGACGACCAGAACCAGGGCTCCGAGCAGTTCGACGCCATGACCGAGGAGGAAGTCGGTCCAGCCGACTTTCCTCCGGAGCGCCCGTGGGGCGCGGAGGCGTACGGCGCCGGCGGCGCCGACGTCCAGGAAGGCGTCGCCGAACGGGCGGCTCGGGAGAACCCGGACTTCCCCGTGCACGGCGACGACCACCCGGTCGCCGGACTCACCGACATCGACGACCCACTCGACGGCGACCTGACCGCCGAGAGCATCGCCGAGGAGGTCGACGCACCCGAGGAGCTCTCGGCCGAGGAGGCCGCCATGCACGCCTACAGCTCCGAGGAGGCCGAGGCCCACGGGCTCGACCTCGACGGTCCTCCCCACGACGGCTACTACGCCGACGGCGAATACTGACGGAGCCGCGCACACGGCCACCTGGGTAGGGATCGTCCATGGTGGACCGCTGGATGGAAGCCGTCGATCGGTGGCAACGACGGCGGAGCTGGCGGGCGTTCCCCTTCGCCGTGCTCAAGAAGTTCGGCGACGACC
>DATDIY010000335.1:0-3457 GCA_036520815.1 Acidimicrobiales bacterium | reverse complement strand
GAACGCTGCAGGCCGACGGCGACGGCCCGGTCGTTGTCACCGGTCTCGTCGTGGATCTCCTTGATGCGGGAGAGGTGGAACACCTCGTAGTCCATGGAGAGCCCGAAGGCGAAGATCAGGATCAGCACGGGCATCCACAGGTCGAGCGCACCGACGGACTCGAAGCCGAGCAGACCCGAGAGGTGGCCCTCCTGGAAGATCCACACCATCGCCCCGAAGCTGGCGCCCAGGCTCAGGATGTTCATGAGCACGGCCTTGGCCGGCACGACGAGCGATCCGGTCATCATGAACAGCAGGACCAGCGTGGCGAGCACCACGACGATGGCGGCGAGCGGCAGGCGGTCCGACAGCCTCTCCTTCACGTCGAGGAGCTCGGCGGCCGGTCCCCCCACCTCGATGTCGAACTCGGGGCGCTCGGTCCGCAGCTGTTCGACCAGTGACGTGGCCGCCTCTCCCTGCGAGGTGCCGGTCGGGACGAAGTCGACGACGGTGAGCTCCGGCGGCGTGCCGGGTCGGGGGGACGCGTCGACCACGCCATCCAGGGCGGACGCCTCGGCGAGCCAGGCCTCGAAGGCAGGATCATCGGCCCCGACGTCGGCGATCACGGTGACGGGATCGGTGCCACGAGCCGGGAAGCGCTCGGCGAGGGTCAGATAGGCAGCCCGGACCTCGGAGGAACGGGGCAGCGTGCGGGCATCGCCGTTCTCGAACCTGGCGTCGAGGAACGGCACCGCCAGCAGCACGAGGATCAGCGCCGTGGCTCCGCCGACCAGGACGGGGCGCTGCTGCACCCAGATCGTGAGCCGGTAGAACCGGCCGTCGGTGTCGGGCGCCGGCACGCTCGGCTTGATGCGCCGACCGACGGTGGCCATCGTGGCGGGGAGCAGGGTGACGGCTGCGGCCATCGACAGGAGCACGACCGCCAGGCCGGCGATGCCGAAGGAGCTGAGCAGGGGGACGCCGAACACGAACAGGCCCGACATGGCGACGGCCACCGTGAGGGCAGAGAACACGACCGTGGTCCCCGCCGAGGTGACGGTCGCGATCACGGCATCGTGAACGTCGAGGCCGTGGCCGCGCTCCTCACGGAACCGGTTGACCATGAGCAGCCCGTAGTCGATGCCCAGGCCGATGCCGAGCATGTTGACGACGTTCACCGAGAAGATCGATACGTCGCCCAGGGCCGTGGCCGCCACGAGGACTGCGAGGGTCGTGACGACGCCGCCGATCGAGACGACGAGGGGCATGCCGCCGGCGACCAGCCCGCCGAGGAGCACGACCATGACGATGATCGCGATCGGCAGGGCGATCGCCTCGCCCCGCAGCAGATCGCTCTCCGACGCCGTCGCGAAGGTCTCGCTGACCAGGACGTTGCCGCCGACGAGGACCTCGGGCGCGTCGAGCTCGTGCGCCAGGTCCTCGACGTGGAGCGCGAGCTCGAGCTCGTCGTCCTTGTCGAGATCACCGGCGAGCGTCGCGACGACCAGCGCGGCACGGCCATCGGTGGCTCGCAGGGCGTCGGCGCCGGTCGACCACGGATCGGCGACCCCGAGGACACCGTCGAGCGCAGCGATCTCCGCCAACCCCGACGCCAGGGTCGCCTGGACCTGGGGGTCGTCGACATCGATGTCGTCGACGACGATCGCGATCTGGCCGCCGGTCGAGGCGAGGTCGTCGAGCTGCTCCGCGACCCTGCCGGACTCGGTGGAGCTGCCCGCACCGAAGTCGGTCGACAGCACCGAGAAGGCCGAGCTGCCGATGGTGCCGGTCACGACGATCACCGCGACCCACACGAGGATGACGGCGCGCCGACGACGCACCACGAAGCGGGCGAGGCGGCCCATCACGCAGCCAGGCGATCGCTCGAGCCCGGAGCGGCGGAGAGCGCCGTTCGGGCTGGGACCCGCCACCGCGCGTAGAGCAGACCGGCGAGCACGCTGACCACGACCGCACCGGAGGCGCCGAACACCGCGTGCTGTCGATCGGCATCGACGATCACCCCAGCGGTGATCAGCCAACCGCCCGCCCACAGGACCGGGGTGGCCACCGCCCACAGCAGTCGGTCGACGGGGACGAGCGGCACCGCGAGAGCCTGGGCCGAGCCCACGGCGGCGCCGCAGATGGCCCCCATCACGACCAGGCTGGTCGCGTCCGTCCGGTAGCCGACGGCGGCCGCACCGACGCCGAGACCGACGCCGAGGCCGGCACCAGTCGCTCCGATCCAACGCAGGCGGGACCCGCGCTCGATGCCGCCGATGATCGCCTGCGTCGCTCCGAGCACCACACCCCCGACGAGCCCGCCGATCACTGCGGCTCTCGACGTGTCGACGTTGCCGACGGCGAGACGCGCCGCCACGCCGGCCAGCGGGAACCCCACGAAGGTCCCGGCCCACCGCCCCCATCGCCTCAACTTCACCCTGTCCACCTTCATGGCTCTCCTCCTCCTGGTCCTGGAACGAACCGTGCTCACAGGGGCCATGGTGCGGAGCAGTGATGACGCGCCGCTGACACCTCCGCGGCGCCGGTGTCAGCGGACCGTCAGAGAGGGGGCCGAGAGTGATGACCATGAGCACTGACGAGCCCGAGGTCGACCAGATCATCCGGCGAGCGATGGGCGGCGACACCCTCGCCACGGCGTGGATCGCCGAACAGGCGGCGACCTCCCCGATCCCGAGCGTCGTCGCCCTCGCCGCCATCCTCGACGGCACCTCGGCACCGATCGATCGAGCGCTCGCGCTGGCCGTCACCACCAGGGATCGCCAGGTCGTGGCCATCGCCGCCGCTCACCTGCGGGGCGACAACGAGCTCGTCGACGCTCTCGCCCGGGATCACCTGGTCGACCACCCCGACAGCGTGCTGGTGGCCTGGATCGCCTCGGGTGCAGACGGTCGGGGCGGCCCCGGGCACCTGCCGTAACCTTCCGACGTGCTGGAGGTGTCGTTGCTCGGACCGTTGGACGTCCGCCGCGACGGAGAGGTCCTGCGCATCCCGGGCGGCAAGACGGCCGAGGTCCTCGTGCGACTGGCCCTCGATGCCGGCACGGTCGTGCGCACGGACCGGCTGGTCGAGGAACTCTGGGCCGACGACGCGGTGAACACCCGGCGGAACACGCTGCAGTCGAAGGTCGCCAAGCTGCGTCGGGCCCTGGGTGAGCCGTCCGTCGTGCTGAGCCGGGACGACGGATACCTCCTCGACATCGAGGCGTCCGACATCGATGTGCACGCGGTGCTGAGCGACGCGACCGCTGCGTCACGTCTGCTCGACGAGGGCGACGACCGAGGGGCGGCGACCCTGGCGGCGTCCGCGTTGGCCCGGTTCGGAGCCGACCTGATCCCCTCCACGACCGGTGAGTGGGTCGCCAGCCATCGCGCCCGACTCGAGTCGACGCACGCCACCCTGCTCGAGGTGGGATTGACCGCCCGGGTACGCCTCGGTGAGACAACCGACGTGATCGGCG
>DATDIY010000334.1:0-3590 GCA_036520815.1 Acidimicrobiales bacterium | reverse complement strand
GCGAGGGCATCGCCGCCGAGGTCGTCTACAACGGCGACCACCGGGCCATCACCCCGTTCGTCGACCCCGGTACGCGCGACTGGGCCTCCGACCTGCAGGCGGCCGGCTACCGGGCGTGGCACCGCTGGATGCACGATGCCTTCGGCGCCCATCCCGACCGGCTCCTGCTCGTCGCCAACCCCGGCCAGGGCACGGATCGCGACGCCATGTTGGAGGAGCTGAACTGGGTCGCCGACCACGGCTACCACGGCGCCTACGTCCCCGGCTTCCTCCCGACGTCCGATGTCCCCCCGCTGTCGGATCCCTGGTGGGATCCGTACTGGGCGACGTGCGTCGACCGCGGTCTGCCGCTCTACGTGCACGCCGGACACGGCGTGCAGATGAGCACGCTGTACGACGCCGCCAAGGTCATCTCGGCGCGCATGGCGGCGAGTGACGACCCCGACGTCGACTGGGCCCAGGAGTTCATCGCGCTGATCACGACGAAGGGCGACTTCTTCGCCGATCCCCGGCCCCGCCGACCGCTGTGGCAGCTCACCCTGGGCGGGGTGTTCGACCGGTTCCCCGAGCTCCGGCTGGTGCTCACCGAGATCCGCGGCGACTGGCTGCCCGCCACCCTCGCCCATCTCGACGAGGTCTTCGCTGCCCACCGCGACGACCTGGCCACGTCCGTCCCGCCCAGCGAGCACTGGCGCACCAACTGCCTCACGTCGCTGTCGTTCGTCCACCGCTCCGAGGTCGAGATGCGCCACGAGATCGGGATCGACACCATCTCCTTCGGACGGGACTACCCGCACGAGGAGGCCACCTGGCCGAACACCCGCGAGTGGGTCCACGACGCGTTCGCCGGGGTGCCCGAGGCCGAGGTCCGGGCGATGCTCGGAGACAACGCCATCCGGTTCCTCGACCTCGACCGGGCACCGTTGCAGGCGATCGCCGACGGCATAGGCCCGACCCTCGACGAGGTGGCCGGACCGCGACCGGAGATCGACCCGATCCTGCTGGCCCACATGGATGGCCGGGGCGGCTACCTCAAGCCGCCGGAGGGCGACAGCCGGCTGGACGAGGTCGTCGAGATGATGAGCGAGGACCTCCCCGCCCTCGGCGTGGCCTGACCCTGGTCGTCGGCCCGACGCACTCGGCCGTCGCCGCGCCGGTCCGACCGTAGGATCGGCGCCGTGGAGCAGCCTGTCGCCGTCATCACCGGAGCCGCCCGCGGGATGGGTGCGGCGCTCGCCCTCCGGATGGCAGGTCGCGGCTACCGGGTGGCACTCGTCGACATCCCCGACGAGGAGGCGAGCCGCACCGCCGTGATCCCGGGCCCGTACCGGCCCGCCACCGAGGCCGACCTCGGGGCGGCGACGGCGGCGTGCGGCCCCGACGGGGAGTCGTGGACGGCCGACGTCCGCGACGGTGCCGCCGTCACCCGGGTGGTGGACGCCGTCGTCGACCGGCACGGTCGCCTCGATGTCGCCATCGCCGCGGCCGGCGCCGGTGGTGGGGGCGAGCCCGTGTGGCAGACCTCCGACGAGGTGTGGGCCGCCATGATCGACGTGAACCTCACCGGCGCCTTCCACCTCGCCCGCGCCGCGGTCCCCCACCTGCTCGCCCGACCCGAGCCCCGCTCCGGGCGGTTCGTCGCCATCGCGTCCGCGGCCAGCCATCACGGGATCCCGATGATGGCGGCCTACACCGCCGCCAAGCACGGGGTGAGCGGTCTGGTGAAGTCGCTGGCCGCCGAGCTCGGTCCGACCGGGATCACCGCCAACGCGGTGGCGCCGGGCTCGACCGCCACCGCCATGCTCGAGGCCAGCGCCGAGATCTACGACATCGACGACATCGCCGCGTTCGGGCGTCAGGCCCGGATCCGCCGGCTGATCGAGCCCGACGAGATCGCCGCCGCGGTCGAGTGGCTGGCCGTCGACGCCCCCGGTGCGCTCACCGGGGCGATCATCGACGTCGACGGAGGGTTCCGGGTCTAGGCCCGACCGATCGTCGGCGAAACGGAGGACCGGGGGGGAATGGACGAGCACGGGGACTGGGTGGTGTCGGTCGACGACCACGTGATCGAGCCGCCCCACGTCTGGCAGACCCACGTCGCCGCCCGGTTCCGCGACCGGGCCCCGAAGGTCGTCCGGGGCGACGACGGGGTCACGGCCTGGGAGTACGAGGGCACGCGCACCCCGGTGACCGGGATGGCGGCGGTGGCCGGCACCCCGAGCGACGAGTGGGACCCGCTCCCCATGGACATCACCGCGCCGCGCTTCGCCAGCTACAACGACCCGGTCGCCCGGGCCGCGGCCATGGACACCGACCACGTCATCGCCTCGATGCTGTTCCCGACCTACCCCCGCTTCTGCGGCCAGACGTTCCTGGAGGCCGACGACAAGGACCTCGGGCTGGCCTGCATCCGGGCCTACAACGACTGGATGATCGACGAGTGGGCGGGCGCCGCGCCGGGCCGGTTCATCCCGCTGGCGATCGTCCCCATGTGGGATCCCGATCTGGCCGCCACCGAGGCCCGACGGGCGGCGGCCAAGGGCGCCCGTTCGATCTCGTTCAGCGAGAACCCGACCAAGCTGGGCCTGCCGTCGATCCACGACCGCAACCGCCACTGGGATCCGCTCTTCAAGGCGTGTGTCGACACCGGCATGCCGCTGTCGATCCACATCGGCTCGTCCTCGGAGATCCGGCTGGTGTCGCCCGACTCGCCGTTGATCGAGGGGGGCACGCTCATGTCGCTCGCCGCCCAGGACACCGTGGTCGACTGGCTGTGGAGCGCGAACCTGCTGCGCTACCCGGAGCTCAGGGTCGTCCTGTCCGAGAGCGGGATCGACTGGCTGCCGCCGACGCTGGAGCGGATGCGCCGGGTGCTGCACCGCTGGCGGTGGGCCCGCACGCCTCGCCCCGACTTCGACGGCGACGTCCTCACCGGTGACCCCCGCGCCGTCGGTGCCCGCACGCCGTTCGGCGACATTCCCGAGGGCTACGACCCCCTGCAGGCGTTCCTGGACTCGATCTTCGTCACGCTGCTGGCCGACGACACGGGCACCCAGGCCCTCGACTACCTCGGGTCCGACAACGTGATGATCGAGACCGACTACCCCCACCCCGACTCGAGCTTCCCGAGCTCGGCCGCCATCGCCAACGACCTCCTCGCCCACCTGCCCGACGGCGACCGGGCCAAGGTCCTGCGCGACAACGCCTGCCGCGTCTACGGCGTCGACCTCCCGGCGGCCTCCACGCTGCCCATCGCCTGACCACCGCCGTGGCCGCTCCGTTCAGGACCGAGATGATCCCGATCCACGACGGAGAGCTCCACGTCGGCCGATGGGGTGACGGTCCGGCGCTGGTCGTCGCCGTCCACGGGCTCACCCTCACCCACGCCCAGTTCCACGCCCTCGGCGACCAGCTCGGCGATGACATCACCCTCGTCGCTCCCGACCTCCGGGGCCGGGGCGGCAGCGCCCACCTCGGACCGCCCTACGGCATGGCGGCCCATGCCGACGACGTCGCCGCGCTCCTCGATCAGCTCGACGCCGACGAGACCACCGTCCTCGGCTACTCGGCCGGGGCATCCGTCGCCGGTC
>DATDIY010000333.1:0-10832 GCA_036520815.1 Acidimicrobiales bacterium | reverse complement strand
GGACTGGATCTTCGAGCTCCGCGCCCGGGCCTGGGACGACCCGGGTGCCCGGCTGCTCCACTGGGACGACGACCTCCTCGACGCCGGCGGCGGCCTCGTCGAGCCGCGGATCCGCCCCAGCTGGTCGCCCGACACGATGATCGGGGCCAACTACCTCGGCCGGTCCTTCGCTGTTCGCCGGGCCGCGCTGGTCGGCGCCGGCGGGATCCGCGCCGACCTGGCCGACACCACCTGGTGGGACCTCGTGCTTCGCCTCGACCTCGACGACGACTCCGTCGTCCGCATCCCGAGGGTGTTGACCCACCTCCAGCGCCGCCTCGTCGAGTCCCGCGACCGAGCGGTGGGCGTGGTCCAGGACCACCTCGACCGCCACGGGCGCGCCGGCACGGTGGAGCCGGGTCTCGCCGGACTGCTCGTGCGCTGGAACCTCGACGATCCGCCTCACGTCACGATCGTCATCCCGACCCGGCACAACGTGGAGATGCTCTCGCGCTGCCTGCCGAGCCTGGCCGCCACCGACTACCCGTCGTTCGACGTGGTCATCGTCGACAACGGTGGGTTCTCCGCCGATGCCGAGGCCTGGTACGGCGAGCACTCCGAGGGCCTCGATCTCGACGTGCGCTGGTGGGACGAGCCGTTCAACTACTCGCGCGTGAACAACGTGGCGGCGGCCGACGCCAAGGGGGAGGTGCTCGTCTTCCTCAACGACGACACCGAGCTCGTCGATCCCGGGTGGCTGCGCGAGATGGTGGGGTGGGCGGTCCAGCCCGACATCGGGCTCGTCGGGCTCCAGCTCCTCGATGGGGAGGGTCGCATCCAGCACGGCGGTGTGGTGGTGGGTGTCAACGGCTTTGCCGACCACCTCTTCGCCGGGATGGCCCCGCACTCCGACTCCTTGATGGGGCCCACCGACTGGTACCGCGACGTGCTGTCGGTCACCGCCGCGTGCGTCGCTGTCGACCGTTCGTTGTTCGAACGTGTCGGTGGGTTCGACGAGCGCTTCATCCTCTGCGGCAGCGACGTCGTGCTCGGCTTCGACACCCGCTTCCTGGGGCTGCGCAACGTGGTCACCCCGGCCACCACCGTCCTGCACCTCGAGTCGGTCACTCGGGGATCGGATGTGCCCGTGTGCGATTTCCACGCCAGCTACTGGCGCTACCAGAAGTACATGCGCGGGGGCGACCCCTACTTCTCCCCGGCGTTGTCGCCCTGGAGTGGAGCTCCCGCGTTGCGCGGGGTCGGCGAGATGAGCCCGATGCGGGCGGTCGGCGACGTGTTGGGTCGCGACTTCACCGTGTTCCGTCAGAAGGCCGACGAGGCCGAGTCGATCTGGCTCTCCGACATCTGTCGCGTCGACGACGCCACCGTCGAGACCGTCGACGCGCTCCACGCGAGCACCCACGGGCGGGCCGAGGTCTCGAGCGTCAACTGGTTCTTCCCCGACATCGACAGCCCGTTCTACGGGGGCATCAACACCGCGCTGCGGATCGCCGATCAGCTGGTCCGCGAACATGGGGTGGCCCAGCGATTCGTCGTGATGGCCAACCCCAACGAGGACTTCTTCCGCTCGGCCCTCGCCGCTGCGTTCCCCGCGCTGGCCGACGTTCCCGTCACCTTCATCGACGGGCCCACCGATCCCGACCTCGATCGGGTGCCCTACGCCGACGTCTCCATCGCCACGCTGTGGGTCACGGCCTACTCGGTGGCCCGGTTCGGCGCCACGCGGCGCAAGTTCTACCTGATCCAGGACTACGAGCCGCAGTTCTATCCGGCCGGCACCAACTACGCCCTCGCCGAGGAGGGCTACCGGCTGGGTCTGTACGGGCTCTGCAACACCCGCCGTCTGCTCGACATCTACCGGGGCCAGTACGGGGGAACCGGAGGGTCGTTCATGCCGGCGGTCGACGGCTCCGTGTTCCACGCCGAGGGTCGCCGGCCCCTCCGCCACGACGGCCCGGTCACCGTGTTCGTGTACGCCCGGCCCGGGCACTGGCGCAACTGCTGGGAGATGGCCTCGTTGGCCCTCGGCCAGCTGAAGGATCGCTACGGCGACGACGTCCGCATCGTGACCGCCGGATCGTGGGCCCGGCCCGACGATCTCGGCCGCGGCATCGAGCACCTCGGGCTGCTCGACTACCGCGACACGGGCGAGCTCTACCGGCGCTGCGACGTCGGCGTGGCCCTCACCGTGTCGGCCCATCCCTCGTACCTCCCGCTCGAGTTGATGGCGTGCGGAGTGCCGGTGGTGGCTTTCGACAACCCGGCGGGCGACTGGATCCTCCACCACGACCAGAACTCGTTGCGCTGTCGCCGCACCGTCGACGGGCTGGATGGGGCCCTCGACCGGCTGGTCGGCGACGCCGAACTGCGCGAGCGGCTCGGTGCCGGCGCGCAAGCGACCATCGCCGAAAGATTCGCCAACTGGGACCACGCGCTGGCGGGTGTCTACGACATCCTTTCTGATCCAGCCGGGGCTGAGTAGTAGACCCTGGGCTGTCATGGTCCGCTACGACAACGCCTACGAGCCCGACTCGTCCTACGGGTCCGCCGTCCGCCTGGTCGAGGCCGCTGGAGTCCGCGCTGGCGTCGTGCTGGATCTCGGGTGTGGCTACGCCGCGGTGGCCGAACCCCTCGAGGCCCTGGGGCTCACCTACCTGGGTGTCGACATGGATACGGCTGCGGTCGAGTCGGTGGGTGGCCGGGGTCTGCAGGCGGCCGTCGTCGACCTGGGGGCTGCTGCTGACGACCTCCAGGGTGAGCTGACCCGGTTGCTGGCCGATCGGCCCCTCGTCGCCGCGCTCGCTCTCGATTCGCTCGAACACCTCCCTCGGCCGGAGGTGGTGCTGGAGGTGCTGAGGGGCCTGGCTGGTGACGAGGCGTCGGTCTCGCTGGTGGTGAGCTACCCGAACGTCACCCACTTCGACGTCGCCGCCAACCTGCTCTCCGGTCGTTGGTACCGCACCGACGAGGGCCTCCTCGACCGCACCCACCTGCAGTTCCGTGACGAGCGCGGCCTGACCTCGATGCTCGCTGCGTGCGGTTGGCGAGAGGTCGCCACCGACGACGTCGTTCGGGATCACAGCGACCAGATGCTCCCCTCCGACTCGCCGTTCCTCCGTCCGGGGGCTCCACTGCGGGAGTTGCTCTGGGGGGCACGGGGCGAGGCGAGCGTCGGCCGCACCACGTTCCAGTTCGTCCGTCGCTACCTCCCCGCTGTCGCGGTCGACGACGAGGTGCGGATCGTGCCCGACGAGGAACGCGAGCTGTTGGCGGCAATCGTGGTGGGGTCCGACACCACCTCCCCGGAGCCCCTCGCCGCCACCCTCGCCGATCTCGCCGAGCAGCGACTCGCCGTGGCGAGCATCGAGGTGGTCGGCCGCAACGAGATCCCCGCCGCCGTGGCCCGACAGCAGACCCGGTGGATCGTGGTGCTCCAGGCCGGCACGCGCCTCGCGGCCGACTGGTCCCAGGTGCTCACTTCGATCGGGCACGACCATCCCGGCAAGGTGCTCCGTCTCGGCACGCTGTGCTTCGACGACGACGTGCTCGCCACCCTCCAACCAGCCCCGCTCGATCTGTCGGTGCTCGTCGACCCGAGCGTCGTGGCCGAGCTCGACGCCCTCGATCCCGTCGCCGGCGGGCCTTGGGCCGTGGTGGTCGCCGACGCCTACGCCGTCCCGTTGGAGGTGGTTGCCACCGCGGGTGTCGGCGTGGGAGCTCCCCGACCCTTCGGGAGCGAGGTCGTGGCCTGGATCGCCCGGGCGGCGCAGGTGTCAGGACTGGTCGGGACCGACATCGTCGGCCTGGCCGTCCCGCGGTCGAGGATCGTCGATCCGGAGATCCTGGCGCCCCTCGTGGCCGAGACGCTCGACGAGAGGCCCATGGTTCTCCCGGCCGGCTCGGCTCGCCGTTTGGCGAAGCTGGGCCGAGCCGCACGTGACAACGAGGGTGCGCTCGAGGCGGCGCTCGCCGCCGAGGCGCGCGCCGAGGAGCGGGCCACTCGGCTGGCCGATCAGCTACGGCGCCTCGACCACGACCTCTCCGTCGAGCGGGAGGAGCTGGCTCGGTTGCGCTCGGAGCACGCCCGCCGGATCTCCCGTCGTCTGCTGGCCCGACTGCGTCGCTCCCGCTGAGGGCGCGTGCGGAGGTCAGGGAGCTGCGACGCCCGGGACTGACGCGAACGCGTCGAGCAGGAGGCGCGCGGCCCGGGCCGGGGCGAGGGTGCCGGCAGCGACATCCGCCTCCACCGAGGCGAGCTGGGCCGTGACCGTCGGATCGGCTCGGAACCGGTCGACCAGCGTGTCGCCGATCTCGCTCCACAGCCATGCGGTGGCCTGGTCGGCCCGGGCATCGGCGAGCTCTCCGTCAGCGCCGACCGCGGTGCAGAAGCGTCCGATGGCCTCCCAGACCTCGGCGATGCCGGTGCCGGTCAGCGCCGACACGGCGTGGACCTCCGTGGCCCACTCCCGCCACTTGGGGCGCAGGAGGTGCACGGCACTCGCATAGTCCGCCCGGGTGCGGCCGGCGGCGGGGGCGAGGTCGCCGTCAGCCTTGTTCACGATGACGAGGTCCGCGAGCTCCATGATCCCCCGCTTGATGCCCTGGAGCTCGTCGCCGCCGGCGGGGGCGACCAGTAGGGCGAAGAGGTCGACCATGTCGGCGACCTCGACCTCGGACTGTCCGACGCCGATCGTCTCCACCAGCACCACGTCGAACCCGGCGGCCTCGCAGAGCAGCATCGCCTCACGGGTGCGCCGCGCCACCCCGCCCAGGTGCCCGCTGCCGGGGGAGGGACGGATGAACGCCTCAGGCCGATGCGAGAGCTCGGCCATGCGCGTCTTGTCGCCGAGGATCGATCCGCCCGTGCGGCGGCTCGATGGGTCGACGGCCAGCACCGCGAGCTGGTGGCCCTCGTCGATCACGTGAGTGCCGAAGGCCTCGATGAACGTCGACTTCCCGACGCCGGGTGGTCCCGACACCCCGATCCGGGTGGCCCCACCGGAGCGGGGCAGGAGGCGTTCGAGGACCTCCTCGGCGATCTCCCGATGATCGGCTCGGGTGGATTCGGCCAGGGTGATGGCCCGGGCCAGCGAGCGCCGATCACCGGACGATATGCCCTCGATCAGTTCCGAGGGGCTGTCGGCTGGCCGAGTCACGCCGCTCCGCGTTGTTCGGTGACGAGGGCGAGGACCTTGCGGGCCGCGGTGGGGATGTTGGTGCCCGGCCCGAACACGGCCGAGACCCCGGCTGCGGTGAGCGTGTCGTAGTCCTGCGGCGGGATGACTCCACCGCACACGACGACGATGTCGCCGGCACCGGCCTTGCGGAGCTCGTCGATGAGCATCGGCACGAGGGTCTTGTGGCCAGCGGCCTGGCTGGAGACGCCGACCACGTGGACGTCGTGCTCCACGGCGTCGCGCGCCGCTTCGGCCGGAGTCTGGAACAGCGGGCCCATGTCGACGTCGAAACCGATGTCGGCGAACGAGGTGGCGATCACCTTGGCGCCGCGGTCGTGGCCGTCCTGGCCCATCTTGACCACGAGGATCCGGGGGCGGCGGCCCTCGGCCTCGGCGAAGGCGTCGATGTCGCGCTGCAGCTCGGCGAACTCCTCGTCACCCTCGTAGGCCGCGCCGTACACGCCGGCGATCGTAAGGGTCTGCGCCTTGTGGCGCCCGAACACGGTCTCCATGGCGTCGGAGATCTCCCCGAGGCTGGCCCGGGCCCGGGCCGCATCGACGGCGAGGGCGAGCAGGTTGCCGTCGCCGCGTGCCCCTTCGGTGAGCGCGTCGAGAGCGGCCTGACAGGCCTCGCTGTCGCGTTCGGCCCGGATCTTGTGGAGCTTGGCGATCTGGCCGTCGCGGACCAACGAGTTGTCGATGTCGAGGACGTCGACGAACTCGACGTCGTCGGGCACGTACTTGTTCACGCCGACGACGACGTCCTGACCGCGGTCGACGCGGGCCTGCTTGCGGGCGGCTGACTCCTCGATGCGCAGCTTCGGCATGCCGGTCGCCACGGCCTTGGTCATGCCGCCCAGCTCCTCGACCTCGCCGATGAGGGTCCAGGCCTCGTCGACCAGCGACTGGGTGAGCGACTCGATGTAGTAGCTGCCGCCGAGCGGGTCGACGGTCTTCGTCACGCCGGTCTCGTCAGCGATGATCAGCTGGGTGTTGCGGGCGATCCGGGCGCTGAAGTCGGTGGGCAGGCCGAGGGCCTCGTCGAAGGCGTTGGTGTGGAGGCTCTGGGTGCCGCCGAGCACGGCGGCGAGGGCCTCGATCGTGGTGCGCACCACGTTGTTATAGGGGTCCTGCTCGGTGAGCGACACGCCCGACGTCTGGCAGTGGGTGCGCAGCATCAGCGAACCCGCCTTCCTCGGCTCGAACTCGGTCATGACCCGGTGCCACAGCACGCGCGCAGCGCGGAGCTTGGCGACCTCCATGAAGAAGTTCATGCCGATGGCGAAGAAGAACGACAGGCGCCCGGCGAAGGCGTCGACGTCGAGGCCCTTCGCCAGCGCGGCGCGCACGTACTCCTTGCCGTCGGCGATGGTGAAGGCGAGCTCCTGCACCGCCGTCGCCCCTGCCTCCTGCATGTGGTAGCCGGAGATGGAGATCGAGTTGAACCTCGGCATCTCCTTCGCCGTGAACTCGATGATGTCGGCGACGGCCCGCATGCTCGGCTCGGGCGGGTAGATGTAGGTGTTGCGGACCATGAACTCCTTGAGGATGTCGTTCTGGACCGTCCCCGTGAGCTGGGCGCGCTCCACGCCTTGCTCCTCGCCGGCCACGATGAACATGGCGAGGACCGGGATGATCGCCCCGTTCATGGTCATCGACACCGACATCTTCTCGAGGGGGATGCCGTCGAAGAGGATCTTCATGTCCTCGACCGAGTCGATCGCCACACCGGCCTTGCCCACGTCGCCGACGACGTTCGGGTGGTCGGAGTCGTAGCCGCGATGGGTGGCGAGGTCGAAGGCCACCGACACGCCCTGCTGGCCAGCGGCGAGGTTGCGACGGTAGAAGGCGTTGGACTCCTCGGCGGTGGAAAAGCCGGCGTACTGGCGCACCGTCCACGGACGGTTGGTGTACATCGTCGCCCGGGGGCCCCGCAGGAACGGGGCGAACCCTGGCAGGGTGTCGACCGCCTCGAGCTCCTCGAGGTCGGCGGCGGTGTACAGCGGCTTCACCCCGATGCCCTCGGGTGTCTCCCACGTGAGCTCGGCGGGGTCGGTGCCCTTCAGCTCCTTGGACGCTGCGGCCGTCCAGTCGTCGAGGTTCGGCCCGGAATCGTCGGGCCCAGGATCGGTGAGCGCTGTGTCGTTGGGGGTCTCGTCCACCGCGCAAGCCTAAGAGGCGGGCCTCGCGGGTGTCATGCTGACGCCGTGCAGGCTCACCGTGACGCCGGGTCGGACCCGATCCTCGAGTTCGAGGGCGTGCACATGACCACCGACGACGGTGTCGAGCTCCTGTCCGGCGTCGACCTCGAGGTGTGCAGGGGAGCGATCACCGTCATCGCTGGTCCGTCGGGCGCGGGCAAATCGACGCTGTTGCGGCTGGGCAATCGCCTCGAGGTGCCGTCGGCTGGGATGGTGCGCTTCGACGGCCGCGACGCGGCGACGCTCGACCCGCGCGACCTGCGCCGCCGGGTGGGGATGGTCTTCCAGCGGCCGGTGCTCTTCGCGGGGACGGTCCGCGACAACCTGCGGGTGGCCGACGCTGAGGCGGCCGACGACATGTTGGTGACAGTCCTCGGCCGGGTGGGGCTCGCCGGCGCCTTCCTCGACCGGGTCGGCGACGAGCTCTCCGGCGGTGAGGCGCAACGGCTCTGCATTGCCCGCGCCCTGCTGACCCGACCCGACGTGCTGCTGATGGACGAGCCGACGTCGGCACTCGACCCGGAGAACCGGCGCGGGATCGAGGCGCTGGCCCTCGACCTCGTCGCCTCCGGGCTCGCCGTCGTGTGGGTCAGCCACGATCTCGTGCAGGCCTGCCGGCTGAGCGAGTCGGTGGTCGTGTTGGTGGAGGGCCGCAACGCCGACGCCGAGGCGGCGGCGTCCTACCTCAGGTCGGACCAGGAGGATGACGCCAATGAGTGAGACCGACATCGGGTGGGCCGGGGTCGCCGCGTCGCTCGTGCTGATCGTGGTCGCGCTGGCCCTGTCCGGTTGGCAAGGCCTGCGGCTGTCGCGTTCGATCCTGTGGGCGTCGCTGCGAGCCGGGGTGCAACTGTTCCTCGTGGGCTTCGCCCTCAAGTTGGTGCTCGACCCCGACGCCTCCCTCTGGTGGGCTTGGCTCTGGCTGGTGGTGATGGTCGGCTTCGCCGGGGTGACGATCCGCAACCGGGCGCGTGAGGTCCCCGGCATCCTGTGGCTCGGCTCACTGTCGATGGCTGCGGTGCTCGTCGTGAGCATGGCGGTGATCCTGGGCTTCGGGATGTTCCCGGTGGAGGGCCGTACGATCGTGCCCCTGGCCGGGATGATGATCGGCAACTCCATGACCGCGTCGGTGGTGGCGGGCCGCCGCATCGTGGGCGAGCTGAGCGACAAGCGCGACGAGGTCGAGGCCCGCCTGGCCCTCGGCCACTCGTGGTCCGACGCCGCCCGCCCCTACGTCCGCTCCGCCCTACGCACCGCCCTCACCCCCCAGATCGAGAGCACCAAGGCGGTGGGGTTGGTCTTTCTCCCGGGAGCGTTGACCGGGCTCGTGCTGGCCGGCGTCGACGCCTCCGACGCCGTGTCGATCCAGCTGGCCATCATGTACCTCATCCTCGGTTCGGTGGCCACGAGCATCACCGTGATCGGACTGGGGCTCACCCGCCGGATGTTCACCCCTGACCACCGGCTGCGTCGGGTGGTCCGCCCCGCCGGGTAGCGCTCCGGGCCCCTCCTGACGTGGCCCGAGGGGCGTGGTGGGGCCGGTAGCCTGTGGCCCCTATGGCCAAGCGCTTCGTGATCATCGGTGGGGGGCCCGCCGGCAACAGTGCCGCGACCTACGCTGCCCGTCTGGGTGCCGAGGTCACGATGATCGAGAAGGACGTGATCGGCGGCGCCGCTCATCTCTGGGACTGCATCCCGTCGAAGGCCATGATCGCCACCGGCGGCGCGCTCTCCACGATCAACCACGCAGCGGGGATGGGCCTGAGCGACGTCTCGGCCTCGCTCGACTTCGCCGCTCTGCGCCAGCGGATCCAGAGCATCGAGGAGCGCCTCGAGCGTTCGAACACCGGGCTGCTGCAGAGCCAGGGTGTCCGTCTGGTGCAGGGCACGGGCCGGCTGGTGGGTCCGCACGAGGTCGTGGCCGAGACGCTCGAGGGCACCGTCGAGCTCCACGCCGACGTCGTCCTGCTCTCGACCGGCAGCCGGCCCCGCATCCCCGACTGGGCCCAGGTCGACGGGAAGCGCCTCCTCACCACCCGCGACGCCTACCCGCCGCCGGAGCTGCCCGAGCACCTCATCGTGGTCGGCTCCGGCGTCACCGGGGTGGAGTTCGTGCACATGTTCTCGGCGTTCGCGTGCGAGGTCACCCTCATCGTGAGCCGCCAGCAGGTGCTCCCCCAGAAGGACCCGGAGGTGGCCGCCGCCCTCGAGGACGACTTCATCCGCCGCGGTGTGCACCTGTTCAAGGGTGCCCGCGCCGTGGGCGCCGAGGTCGACGACGACGGGGTGACCGTCCTGTGCGACGACGGCCGTTCGGCTCGAGGCACCCACGCCCTGCTGGCCATCGGGTCAGTCCCGAACTCCGAGGCCCTGGGCCTCGAGGCCGCCGGGGTCGAGGCCGACAGCGGCTATGTCGTGGTCAACCACAACTGCCAGTCGTCGGTGCCGCACATCTACGCCGCCGGCGACCTGTCGGGGAAGCTCCCGCTCTCGTCGGTCGCCTCCATGCAGGGTCGCAAGATCGCCGAACATGCCATGGGCCTCCACGTCGGGCCCCACCGACACCTCGACTACGACAAGGCGGCGTCCGCCATCTTCACGGTGCCCGAGATCGCCGACGTCGGGCTGGCCGAAGCCGATGCCTTCGCCGAGGGTCGCAAGATCCGGGTGACCAAGGTGCCGTTCTCGGCCAACGCCAAGGCTCTCATCGAGAACGACCCGCGTGGCTTCGTGAAGATCGTCTCCGATCCCGCCACTGGCGTGGTGTTGGGCGGCTCGATCGTCGGGCGTCACGCCGCCGAGCTCATCTCGGTGATCGCCCTCGCCGTCACCGCCGGGCTGCGGGTGACCGACATCTACGAGAGCCTGCTGGTGCATCCGTCGCTGGCCGAGGCCCTGGCCGATGCCGCAGAGTGACCCCGGGTCGGTCTCCGGCCCGCGTCGGCTCCCCAAGGCGGAGGACTTCCCGGCCACCGGGCCCTACAGCCTCGCCGCTCCGGGGCCTCGCTTCGGGGCGAGGGCGATCGACCTGGCCGTGGTCGCCGTCCCGGCCCTGGTCGTGCTTCTCGTCACCGCCGAGACGATCGACGGCCAGTACCAGATCGATGTGCCGTTGTGGCTCATGCCGGCGGCCATCTCTCTTGGCGTGCTCTACGAGTTCGCCGGTGTGGCCTGGCGCGCCAAGACCCCGGGCAAGTGGCTGCTCGGCCTGCGCGTCGCCCGCTACACCGACGGCAAGCCGCCGACGGCCGCTCAGGCTCTGTTGCGGGCGATCGTGCCGTGGTCGGTGCTGGCCCTGCCGCTCGGACCGTTCGCCATCGCCGCGTTCCTCCTGATCTACGGCAGCGGCGTCGGGGGAGAGCTCCACCGAGGCGTCCCCGACCAGGCCGCCGGCACCCTTGTCATCAGCACCCGCTGACCCGACGCTCGCGACCTCGTCTCCTTCCCCCCTCGT
>DATDIY010000332.1:0-22057 GCA_036520815.1 Acidimicrobiales bacterium | reverse complement strand
TGGCCAGGGAGCGAGCGCCCCGCCGGGCACCTCACCGCCGCGGACCTCCCACCGATCGCCGACGGGGCCACGGTGTACGTCTGCGGTTCCAACGGGTTTGCCGATGCAACCACGGCACTGGTCGAGTCGGCGGGTGTCCCTGCGTCACACATCCGGGTCGAGCGCTTCGGCGCCACCGGCTGATCATCCGTCGTCCTCCAGCGTCGGAGCGTGGTCCCGTGTGGACGAATCGTCGACGCCGAGCATCTCCACCACCCGCCCATGGAAGACCCGCCAGCGTCGCTCGTTGTCGTTGACGAGGCCGGCCGACTCACTGCAGAGGTCAGCGGCCCGATTCACCATCTCGGCGGTGGAGTGGAGCACCGCCGGCACCCGACGACGACTCGCAAGGTCGACTCGCACCGCGTCGGGAGCCAGTTCGACCTGATCGAGGAGATCCGCGGCGCGCATGAGGATCCGGCCGACGAGCGCACTCATGTCCGCCGCCAGCCAGTCGTTGGCGATGATGCGGTGGCGATCGCCGAGCAGATCCTCCAACCCGTCGATCGCTGCGAGCTCGCCGGCGACCGACCACGAGGCCTGCATCGCCTCCCCCAGCCACGCTCCAGTGGAGGTGTAGTCCTCGGCGAGCCCCCGCAGGTCGCGCACGAGCCGGTCGAGCTCCACCGGCCGGGCACCACCCTCCATGAACAGCACGCCGTCGAGCTGGAGTGCAGCCGGGTCGTTGAGGTCGTCCGCACCCGCGTAGGGGCTGGCAGCACTCGGGCCCGTCGGCTCCACCACCTCCCAGCGGTCCGCGAGAGCATGCAGGGATCGGGCGTGGCGCTGCAGCTGGAGCGCCTCTTCGCGTGGCCGGGTGGCATAGAACTTCTCGTGGTCACGATGGAATCGGGAGAGGTTCGACGCCGCTCCCAACAGCGCGGCGCGGTCGGCCTGTGAGAGCTCACCCATCGAGACGCTCCTCTTCCGCGGATGGTTCGGACGCGGCGGGCGGGCGCGGACCCGACTCTTCCTCGAGGAGCTGGAAGCTGACGCTGCCCGGCGTCGAGAGGGGACGGAGCACGGCCGAGATGTACTCGCCGTAGCGGCGGGCGGACTCGCGGCCGGCCCAGGTGTAGAGCCCGGCGTAGTCGGCGGTGACGTGATCGACCAACCAGAGCTTGGTGTTGAATCCCTCGCACCCGGCGTAGAGCACCGTGTTCAGGATCGATTCCCGCTCGAACAGCCAGGACCGGAACCGATGGCCGGGGTCGGTGCCCTTCAGGTGGAACCGCACGAGGAGCTGGACCTCGGGTTCAGGTCCGGCGGCGTCGCTCGTCGTCTCCCGGAACACGCGGAACATCTCACCCTGGGGGAGCACGACGACGGTCCCGACCCGTGCGTGGCGCAGGTGCAGCTGTCGTCGCCAGACGAGCACGCCGACCCGCGCCGCACAGCGCGCGAGTTGGATCCCCGTCCGTCTCCGCCGTACCTCCTGCCTGGACCGAGACACACCGGGTTCCATCGGCGCTCCTCTCCCGCAGCCGCATCATCAGCCATCCGGCGCTGCCGACCAAGGGCCGAAGGGCCCTGGCCCGATCAGCACATCGGGACCTCGGACCCTTGGGTCCGGGCGCCGGCGCGCTCATGCTGCCCCCATGGACCAGCTCCGTGGGCCGGTGGACGCCGATCTCGCGGAGACCCACCTGTCGATCGTGGTGGGCGTCGGCGACCGCGTCTACAAGCTGAAGAAGCCTGTGCGATTCGACTTCGTGGACCAGTCGACCCGGGAGCAACGAGAGCGCCTGTGTCACCAGGAGGTGGACCGCAACCGGCGTCTGGCCCCCGACGTCTACCTCGGCGTCGCCGATGTGGCGGGACCGGACGGGGAGCAGTGCGACCACCTGGTCGTGATGCGACGCATGCCTCGCGATCGGCGCCTTTCGACACTCGTGATCGGAGGTGACGAGCGGGTCCGGCCGGCACTCGACCAGCTCGCCACGCAGCTCTCTCGCTTCCATCGGATGGCGGCCCGATCGCCGGAGATCACGGCGGCCGCCGCGCCGAGCGCGCTGTACGCCCTCTGGAAGGCGAACGCCGAAGAGATGAGGCCCTTCGAGGGCTCCGTCTTCCCCGTCGGCCAGCTCGACGGCACCCTCGGTCGGGCGGATCGCTGCCTGCGAGGGCGCGAGGCTCTCTTCGCCCGGCGCGCCGCCGACGGGTGGATCTGCGACGGCCACGGTGACCTGCTCGCCGATGATGTGTTCGTCCTCGACGACGGGCCCCGGGCACTCGACTGCCTGGACTTCGACCCGCGCCTCGCCTACGGGGACGTCGCTACCGACGTCGCCTTCCTCGCAATGGACCTCGAACGACTCGGCGCCCCCGAACTGGCGGCCCATTGGCTGAGCACCTACCAGCGAGCCAGCGGCGCGACCATCCCCGCGACCCTGCTCCACCTCTATGTCGCCTACCGGGCACAGGTGCGAGCGAAGGTCACCGCCCTCCGCTCCGACCAGGAGGCCGACCACCACTCGGCGACGGCCGCCCGCGACCTGCTGCAGCTGTGCGACCGGCACCTCCGCCGGGCCACCCCACGCCTCGTGCTGGTCGGGGGCACGCCCGGGACAGGCAAGTCCACCGTCGCCCGCGACCTGCACGAGCACTTCGGCTGGAGGGTGATCCGCTCCGACGTCGTGCGCAAGGGCGACCCGGCGCCGACCGTGGGCGGATCCGGACGGTGGAGGGAAGGGGCGTACTCCCCCGCGGCGACCGAGCGCACCTACGCGGCGCTCCTGGCCGCCGCAGAAGAGTCGCTCGCCGGGGGCGACGACGTGGTCCTCGACGCCTCCTTCGCCGACGCGGGCCACCGGGCGGCGGCCCGCCGATTCGCCGACCAGGTCTCGGCCGAGGTGCTCGAGCTGCGCTGCACCCTCGAGCCAGCGGAGCGGGATCGCCGCATCGCCCGTCGGCTCCGGGAGGGCACCGACGTCTCGGAGGCCGATGCCGGCATCGCCGCGAGGCTTTCCGCCGCTGCCGACCCGTGGCCGGAGGCGACGGACCTGCCGACCGACGCGTCACCATCAGCGGTCGCCGAGAAGGTGGTGGCGCTGGTGGAGCAGTGGATCCGGGGATGAGCCTCCCGCGACACCGCCCAGAAAGCACTCGCTGCCCGACGCCGGGATCAGGCGTCGGGGCCCGGGCGACGGGCGGCGTCGAGGAGGAGCCGACGTTCCGCCGTCCCGATCGCGGCGCGGGCTCGATCGACCGCGTCGGGGTTCACCGACACCGAGTCGATCCCGTAGCGGACGAGGTGCTCGGCGAACTCCGGACTCCTCGACGGGGCCTGGCCGCAGAGCGACGTCGTGAGCCCGACCGAGCGCGCCGAACGGATGATCCGCTCGATGATGTCGAGGACGGCGGCATCGGACTCGTCGAACAGCTCGGCGCAGATCTCCGAGTCGCGGTCGACCCCCAGGACGAGCTGGGTGAGGTCGTTCGAGCCGATCGAGACGCCGTCGATGCCGAGGGCGGCGTACTCGGGGATCCGCGTCACCACCGAAGGCACCTCCGCCATGACCCACCGGTGCATCCCCCGCTCGTGGACGAGCGGGCTGGCGTCGACCAGCTCGAGGCACGCCTCCAGCTCCCACAACGTCCGCACGAACGGGATCATCAGATGCAGGTTCGGCGTCTCCTGGCGCACCCGGGCCAACAGTTCGAGCTCGAGGGTGAACAGATCCGGCTCGCGCACGTAGCGATAGCAGCCGCGGTACCCGATCATCGGGTTGGCCTCGACCGGCTCGTACTCGTCGCCTCCGGCGAGGTTGCGGAACTCGTTCGAGCGGAAGTCGATCGTGCGGTACACGACCGGGCGCGGCGCGAACGCTCTCGTGATGCGCAGCAGCGACACCGACATGCGATCGAGGAACTCCTTGCGTCCACCGCGGGCGAGCAGGCGCCGGGGATGCTCCCCACCCAGTGCCTCGGTGAGCATGAACTCCGCCCGCAAGAGCCCGACGCCGTCGACCGGCAGCGCAGCCGCCGCGTCCGCTGCCTCCGGCATCGCCAGGTTCACGTACACCCGGGTTCCGAGTGGCTCCGAGGCCATCGACTCGGTGTCGGGCGCGGGATGGGCGCGGGCGGCGGGTGACGGGGGCGCCAGGGAGGAGGCGACATCACCTTCGTAGACCGTGCCGGCAGCACCGTCGACGGTGACCACCTCACCGTCGCGGAGGATCCGGGTCCCCTGCCTCGTGCCGACGATGCATGGAAGCTGCAGCTCGCGACTGACGATGGCGGCGTGGCAGGTGACCCCTCCGCCGTCGGTGACGAGGGCGGCGGCGCGGCGCATCGTCGGGACCCAGTCGGGCGAGGTCATCGCCGCAACGAGGATCTCGCCCGGTTCGAGCGACGCGCCGTCGGCCGCGTCCCGCAGGATCCGCACCCGGCCGGCGGCCACCCCAGGAGCTGCGGCGAGCCCGGTGAGGAGGGGGCGGCGCGCACCACCACCGTCGACCGCTGACGACCCCGCCGTCGGATCCGCGCCGAGCGTCGTCACCGGGCGGGCCTGCACGAGATAGGTCCGGCCTCGTTCGATGGCCCACTCCACGTCCTGGGGCTGGTTGAAGTGGTCCTCGACCTGCATGGCCAGACGGGCCAGCTCCAGCACCTCGTCGTCGGACAGGACCCGACCGCCGGGAGCGCCCGGCGAGAGCTCGACGCGCTGGTCTCGACCATCGTGCCCTCGCACGATCATGAACTCCTGGTGCCCCGTACGCACTTCGAGCAGCCGCGGTCCATCCTTGGCCACCACGTAGGTGTCGGGTTCCACCGCGCCGCTCACGACGACCTCACCCAGGCCCCGCGCCGCCTCGACGACCACCCGGCTCCGATCGCCGGTCGCCGGGTCGACCGAGAAGGCGACTCCGGACCGCTCGGCGTCCACCATCACCTGCACGACGACGGCGATGGCCGGCTCCTCGGTGAACTCGAGAGCCGCCCGATAGGCGAGCACCCGCTCTCCGAACAGCGACGACCAGCACTCGACCACGCGCTCGACCACTTCGTCGGCGCCGACGTTGGTGAACGTCTCGTTCATCCCCGCGAACGCCGTCGAGGCGGTGTCCTCGGCCGTGGCCGAGGAGCGCACAGCCACCCTGACGTCGTCGCCGAGCCGGGCCATCGCCGTGAGGATCTCCGCGCGGAGCTGCTCGGGGATCACGACACCGGCCACGAGCGCCCGGGCCCTGGCCGCGGCGGCGCCGGTCGTCTCGGCGTCCTCGTCGGTGGGGCGCCGGGCGAGCTGGCGCAGCTCGTCGCGGATCCCGGCCTCCTGCACCGCCTGCAGGTACGCGTCGGCGAGGACCACGAACCCAGCAGGGACCGGGAGCCCGGCGCTGGTCAGCTCCCCGAGGTTCGCCCCCTTGCCCCCGGCGCGGGCCACGTCGTCACGTCCCAGCTCGGTCAGCCACGCCACGAGTGCGTCAGCGTTGGCCGCCGTCGAGCCCTCCGAGTCGTGGCGATCCCCGGCCCGCATCGCTGATCCCGCACCCCCCACGGCAAACCTCCACGTTCGAGCTCCCCTCAGTGTGTGCCGGGATCGCCGTCCTGGGCAGGGGCCTTGGTCCCCGACGGCACGGCTGCCGGCGGCGGTGTGACCTTCGGCCCTTGCCCGACGGCCCCGGGTGGGGCGCGATTGCAGCCTCGACGACCGAGGAGCTCCGCCATGCGAGCTGCCCAGCTGCACGGATACGACCAGGACTTCGCCATCGAGGAGGTGCCCGACCCCGATCCGGGACCCGGTGAGGTGGTCGTGCGGATCGCCGGCAGCGGCGTCTGCCATTCGGATCTGCACATCCGGGACGGGTCGATGGCGGCGTTGGGACTCCCGCCGTTCCCGTGGACGCTCGGCCACGAGAACGCGGGCTGGGTGGAAGCGCTCGGTCCGGGAGCGACCGGCGTCGAGCTCGGCCAGCCCGTCGCCGTGTTCGGAGGATGGGGCTGCGGGCACTGCCGGCACTGCCTCGGGGGCGAGGAACAACTCTGCGACGTGACCCTCTGGGGCGGAATCGGCTGCCCAGGGGGCTACGCCGAGCGCCTCCTCGTGCCGTCGACCCGCCACCTCGTTCCCCTCGGCGACCTCGATCCGGTCGACGCCGCCCCGCTGACCGATGCCGGCCTGACCCCCTATCGGGCGGTCAAGAAGGGCCTGGCACACCTCGTCCCCGGGACGAGCGTGCTCTCGATCGGCGTGGGCGGCCTCGGCCACCTCGCCCTGCAGCTGCTACAGGAGCTGACCCCGGCCCGCGTCATCGCGGTCGATCCGCTGCCGGAGAAGCGGGCGCTGGCACTCTCGGTGGGCGCCGACGTCGCCATAGACCCCAGCGAGAGCGACGTCGCCGCCGAGGTGCGAAGCCTGACCGGGGGCTCGGGAGCCGATGTCGTGCTCGACTTCGTCGGCTCCGACGAGACCCTGAGCGGCGCAGTAGGGGCCGTTGCGCCGCAAGGGCTGGTCGTGCTGGTCGGACTGCTCGGGGGCGCCACGCCCTTCTCGTTCTTCTCGCAGGCTCCCGAGGCAACGCTCACCACTTCGTACTGGGGGAGCCGCAACGAGCTGGCCGAGGTCATCGCCCTCGCCCAGCGCGGCCGGCTCGCCTGCCACGTGGAACGCCATCCGCTCGATGACGTCAACTCTGTGTTCACGCGGCTGGCCCACGGCGAGATCGACGGGCGGGCCGTGCTGGTGCCCTGAGCCCACGAGAGGACCTTGGCCCCTGTCGAACCGAGGGGTCGGAGCCGTTGACTGGACCGGTGGCCCGAGGGCCGAGGAGGTCGGACATGCATGCCAATGCCGGAGACCGGATCGTGATCAAGGGGCACTACGTCGGCGAGCCTGAACGGGACTGCCTGGTCGTGGAGGTCCACGGGCCCGACGGGGAACCGCCGTACGTCGTGCAGTGGGGAGACACCGGGCGGGAGGACATCTTCTACCCCGGCTCGGACGCGGTCGTGGTGCCCTACGTCGACACGGAGCCCCGCGAATGATCGGGCTCGGAGGACCTTCGACCCTGGTGGGAACGCGGTCGGACGCCGAGCCTGGCGCGGTGGTGACGCTCACCGAGCTCGAGGCGCGGCAGACTTCTGTGGTGATCCGCGTCTTCCTCCTCGATGATCACGAGATCGTCCGGCGGGGCCTGCGTGACCTCGTGGAGGCCTGCGGCGACATGACCGTGGTCGGCGAAGCCGGTACAGCCGAGGAGGCGTTCGGCCGGATCCCTGCGACCAACCCCGACGTGGCCGTGCTCGACGTCCGACTCCCCGACGGCAACGGGGTGGAGGTGTGCCGGGAGATCCGCTCGTCGCACCCCGACATCAACTGCCTCATGCTGACGTCGTTCTCCGACGACGAGGCGATGCTCGACGCCATCATGGCCGGGGCCTCCGGATACGTCCTGAAGCAGATCCGCGGCAATGAGATCGTCGACGCCATCCGTACTGCGGCGACCGGCAGGTCGCTGCTCGACTCCCGGGCGACCGAACGGCTGAGGGAGCGCCTGCGGAAGGGGCCCGAACAGGACGACCGGCTCAAGCACCTCACGCCCCAGGAGCAGCGCATCCTCACCCTGCTGGCCGACGGCCGCACCAACCGCCAGATCGCGGACTCCATGTTCCTCGCCGAGAAGACGGTGAAGAACTACGTCTCCAACGTCCTGGCCAAGATGGGGATGTCGCGTCGGACCGAGGCGGCCGTCTACGCCGCCCGGTTGGACGAACGTCGCCATCAGGACCGCCCCTGACCCGACGACCGTTCGGGCCGGCGGCGAGCGGCTCGGCTACTCGGCGGTCGCCCCGACGGCGAACGGCGCCGACCACTCCACGCAGGTGCCTCGGTCGTCGCCCGCCTCGATGCGGAACGAGCCGCCGACGACCTCGGCACGTGTGGCCATGTTGTCGAGCCCCCGACCGGTGCCCCGATCGGGACCGAGCCCGGCGCCGTCGTCGCGGACCACCAGGCGGACCTCCGAGTCGTCCACGGTCAGCGCCACGTCCACGACCGACGCCCCCGCGTGCTTGGCCACGTTGGTGAGCGCCTCCCGCAGGCTCGGGAGCAACTGGGCCACGATCTCCTCGTCGACCGTCTCGATCGGGCCGTCGAGCAGCAGCCGCGGTTCGAACCCCAGGTTCTGGGCGGCCTCGCCGATCAGGTCGAGGACCCGCACCCGCGTGCCCTCGTCGGCCGACCCGGTGGCCTGCAGGGAGAAGATCACGGTGCGGATCTCCCGGATGGTGGCGTCGAGGTCGTCGACGATTCCCTCCAGGCGGGGGGCGACGTCGGGCTCGGCGCGCGATGCCGCCGCCTGCAGGGCCAACCCGCTGGCGAACAGCCGTTGGATCACCGTGTCGTGGAGGTCGCGGGCGATCCGCTCGCGGTCGTCGGCGATGGCCATGACGCGGTCAGCTTCCAGCATCGCCTCGCGGCTGCGCCTCAGCTGCTCCTCGGCCCGTTCCTCGATCTCCACCCGGGCGGTCACGTCCCGGACTGCGGCCACCACGTGGAAGGTGCTGGCACCGGGCAGAGGGCTCAGGCTGACCTCGACCGGGAACTCCGTGCCGTCGGCGCGCAGCGCTCGCAGCAGCATGCCCACGCCCATGGGTCGCACCGTGGGCTCGGCTCGGTACTCGATCCGGTGCCGGTGGTGCTCCGCTCGATGGCGGCTGGGAATGCGGGAGTCGACCGGCGAACCAATCAGCTCGTCGTGCTCGACACCGAACAGCTCCGCCGCCTGGCGATTGGCGAAGACGATGATGCCCTCGGCGTCGACCACCAGCATCCCGTCCGGTGCGGCGTCGACGACCGACGAGACGAAGTCGTCCGGCATCGCTCCCACCGCGGGGAGCGTAACCCCCGACCTGTACCTACGACGGCGCCCGTGGAGCACTGGCCCCGGGACGGACCGGATCGACCTATCCAGAAGGTTCGGGCGTCAGGTCGGCTGAGGCTCCCGCCACGACCGGGAGGCGGGGATCGGTGTCGTCCCGGGCATCGACGGAGAACTCCCGGAAGGCCTCCCATGCTCTGGGTGCGTAGACGCTCGCTGGTCCGCCGGCCATCAGGAGGCACACCCCGAGTGCCTCGGCGACCTGCGCCGGAGTCGCCCCCGCCCGGGCGGCTGCCCGAGCGTGCGAGGCGACGCACCCGTCGCACTGGGTGGTCACCGCGATCGCCAGAGCGATCAGCTCCTTGGCCACCGACGACAGCTCGCCGTCCGCCATCGCCGCCCGGTGCAGATGGGCGAAGCCCTCCCAGGTGGCGGGGTCCATGTGGCGCAGCTCCCGCGTCGGCACTCGGAGGTCGTCGAGCAGATCGCCGTAGGTCGAGTTGCGCATCGGAGTCTCCTCGGGTGTTGCCATGGAGCAATTGGACGCACTCGACACCCTCCGGCGACAGGGGCCTTGGACCTGAGTTCGGGCCTACGGATCGGAACGGGACCTTGGGCCCTGGCCGCGACGATCGCCGC
Organism: Acidimicrobiales bacterium; assembly: GCA_036520815.1. Taxonomy (GTDB): domain Bacteria; phylum Actinomycetota; class Acidimicrobiia; order Acidimicrobiales; family Acidimicrobilacustridaceae; genus CAMFLJ01. The sequence goes on along the minus strand of DATDIY010000332.1, from coordinate 12,557 downwards.
GAGCGAAGGTGTGCGCAGACCTCGAGAGGAGCCGAGATGCGAGCACTGGTCTGCTACGAATCGATGTTCGGCAACACGCACCACATCGCCGAGGCCATCGGAGCCGGGCTGGGCGCCGGTTGCGAGGTGGCGGTGCGGCCCATCGGCGCGGTCACCAGCACCGAGGTGGCCGACGCCGACCTGGTCGTGGTCGGGGCACCGACCCACGTGCACGGGCTCCCCCGCCCGGCCAGCCGCCAGGGCGCCGCCGAGAAGGCGACCGGTTCGGAGACCCGACACCTCGAAGCCGAGGCCGAGGGACCCGGGGTGAGGGAGTGGCTGCAGTCCCTCGATCACCTCGATTCCCGGGTGGCGGCGTTCGACACCAGGGTCGACATGAACCCGGTCGTCACCGGCCGAGCGTCGAAGGGCATCGACCACAAGCTGCGCCACGCCGGAGGCAGGCCGATCGCGGCACCCGAGAGCTTCCTCGTCGACCGTGAGGACGTGCTGGTGCCCGGCGAGCTCGAGCGGGCGACCGCGTGGGGCACACGGCTGGCCGCCGATCTCGCTGCGAGCACGGTCTGATCGGTACCGCTGACGGTCTCACCAGAGAGAGCGGAGTTGGCTGCTCTCGGCCCGGGCCCGCGCGATCTCGGTGCGCTCGTCGGGGGTGACCTCGCGCGTGCCCGCGGGGAGGTGGTCCAAGATCCGGGCCAGCGGGACGACCCGCGTGCTGACCTCCGGCGTCCGCTCTGAACGCATCCAGCGACACTGGAGCACGCCCGATCGGTAGCCGGTCGTGTCCAACCAGTTGGCGACGCCCGGGTCCTCGGCCCCGACCACGACGCGCAGGACGCCGTCGTCGCCGAACGCGGCCTGGCGCTGGTTGAGGCTGCTCGTGGCGTGGGTCCAGTCGAGCGTGCAGAACAGCCGATCGGTGAGCGACAACGAGAACTCACATCCCGGGGGAACGGCCGCTTCGACGAGGAGGGCCTCGTCGTCGGCCAGTTCGAAGACACCCTCGTGGTACCACTGCCCGGTGACCCCACCATTGGCGGAGTAGTCCACGAGTGTGAGTTCGTTCGCGCCAGCGTCCGCGAGGAGTCGGTCGACCTTGCGCAACCCGTAGGCCACCGAGCCCTCCACCATCGCGGCCAAGCTCTCGAACCGTCGGGAGACCGCGTCGGCGGACGGGCGATGGCGGCGGGCGGGTGCATCGAGGCGCACGATGGCGACGAGGGGGTCGCGCTCGGATCCCCAGTCGGTGGAGACGCTCCGCAGCATGAGGCTGCGCACCTCCGGGTCGAGCGGCCACCAGTCGCCCTCGTGGTGCGCTGGTCGCTCACTGCTCATCACCACCTCGAAACGGCCGTCGCCGTCGAGGTTCAAGTCGTCCAGGTCGAGCGCCGGGAACGTCTTCAGTCCCGTCGCGGTCGGCCCGCCGAAGGGCATGAGCGACACCTCCGGGCAGTTGCCCCGATCGCCGGTCAGCCGGTAGACGCCCGATCCGTGGACGGCGGCGCTGCGGTACACGGTGTCGGGGTTCGGTGTGCCGATGTGGGTGTAGAAGCCGGCCCCCGGCATGAAACGAGGATGGTCGGGTTCTGCCCAGAGGTGGTTGAGGTAGGCGAACATCACCGCGCCGAGCAGCGTGAGCGACGCCTCGACCTCGGCATCAGGTTCGCCGCGATCACGCAGCTCCGAGGCCAGCCGATCGCCAGCGTCGGCGATCTGGTTCAGGCACCGGGACCACGCCGAGGTGGAGGCGGTGCCGCTCACGGCACGACGGTGCTCTCGCTCGGTATGTCGAAGCGATCGATGTAGAAGGCGTACTCCTCGGCGACCTCGCGAGCGTCGAGGCCGTACTCCTCCAGCGAGTAGTCGTGCGTCCCGCGCTTGCCCGGCGGGTTGGCGCGCCGCCACTCACCGATGCTCTCGCGGACGCTCGGCGTCATCTCCATGTCGAGCGCCTCGAACACCTCGGTCATGACCGTCTCGGGATCGTCGACGACTCGTCGGTAGTCGACGTGCACGACGCGTCCGGTGCCCGCCTGGGCCTCGTCGAACTCCACGAGCCGGCTGATGTATGTGTGGATCATGTCCTTCATCTCGAGGCCGATCCGGCGGGGGTCGGCGTCCTCGGCGGTGTAACGCCGCAGGAGGTGGGTGAGGCTGGCGTTCGACGCCAACGCCTGGACGGGGTCGCGATGGGTGACGACGAACCGGGCGTCGGGGTACACGTCGAGGATCTCGTGCATGGCCACCAGGTGGCACGGCCACTTGAGCACCCAGCGACGCGGCTCGGTGCGCCATTGCAGGAGCTGGAGCTCGAGTCGGTGGCGCTCGTAGCAGGAGCGCAGATCGACCGTGTCGAGCAGCCGATCGAAGTAGGTGGGGACCGACCACGTCCAGTAGGCACCCGGGTTGGCGAAGGTCTGATCGAGGAGGGCCAGGCATTCCTGGGGTCCGTCGGGATCGGTGAGGTGGCGCTTGGCGATCTCGGCGTGCAGGGGATCATCCGCCATGCGACGGGCCTGCTCGACCGCCTCGTCTCGCCGGGTCGCCGCCGCGTCCGGGTCGAATCCCGGTGGCGGGCACGGCCGGTCACCCTCCCAGGTCCGCAGCATCCGCATCGCCGGATCGCGGTCGAAGAGGTACTGGAAGTACGTCGTCCCCGAACGAGGAAGGCCGGTCAGGAACAGCGGCTCGACCACCGGCTCGTCGCGGATCTCGGAATGGGCGTCGACCCACCACGAGACCTCGATCCGCTTGGCGAGCGCACCACCGAGCATGGCCGACGCGGCGTCGACGCCGGCCGGCGTGAGGTGGGCCTCCTCGTTGATCGACTCGACCAGCAGCTCGAGGTTCGAGTGGAACGCGGTCGGATCCGGGTCCGGCACAGCGGCTCTCCCCTGCGCGGCCCCGACGAGGCGGTCGATGTCGATCTGGGTCACCGTTGCTCCTGGGTCTCCGGCGGGATCGGTCATGCGAACAACGCCAGCCCGCGCATCTCGACGCTCGCTCGTGGCGGCGCATCGTCGGGGCAGGTCGCGTCGTCGAACGCGGTGTGGGGCACGCGACCCGCCCGCTGCGGATCGCTGTCGTGGGCCTTGAACACGACGACCTCGCCCGCGGTGAGGTTCGGGTAGTAGTGCCAACGGTGCGCCGGGCTGTGGAGGTATCCGGTGGTGTCGTGGCGGAGGTCGCCCGATCCGCGCACCGTGGTGACCGCGACCACGGTGAGCTCGTCATCGGCGCGCACGGACCTCGCGTCGCACACCGCCAAGGGCACGTCCTGGGGAGGAGGCGAGACGCAGCGCCACATGTTGTAGAGCGCCCAGCGGGAGTAGGACTCCAGGTCGAGGTCGGGAACGAACCTGGCGATCATGTCGACCAGACCGACGGCTGAGGTGTCGGTGTTGTCGGCGTGCGGGTACCGGGCCGGTTTCGCATTGGCCAGTGGCGCCAACTTCTCGACGGCTCGCTCGGCGTGGCGCTTCTTGCCCCCGCCCAGCATCAGCGCGAACGAGGCGCCGGTCACCTCTCGCAGGAGCTCGGTCATCTCCGCGGTGTAGGCGTCGTCGACGGCAGCCTCCTCCTCGATGGCATCGAAGTCGACCACCGAGCTCGCGTGCTGCACGAGGACGAACCCCTCGCGGTCGAGATCGGTCGGCAACGGCCTCGCGTCCCGAACCCAGACCTCCTGCCCGGGAACCGTCTCCATCGTCGAGCGGGACTCGTCCTCGGTCACGAACTCGAGGGGGGACGCGCCTTCGCTCGGTGGATTCCGCACGTAGTTCACGGTCGACCGGACGCGTGCACCCGGGACCCGTTGGCCGGTGCTCATGTGCTCCCCTCCTACGATGACCCGCACGCACCAACCCCCGAGGTGTCGTTACAGGTTCTGCCAGAAGTGTAACGTCTGATGCCAATGACCACCAGCGCGACCATCCTCGAGGCCACCCGGCAGGCCATGACCGGACTCGCGCCCGAGCGCCTCTCGATGTCCGCCGTCGCCCGCGCCGCGGGAGTCTCACGGCCGACGCTCTACCGCTGGTTCCCCACGAAGGAGGACCTGCTGGCCGCGGTTGCCGCCTATGAGGAGGAGCAGTTCACGGCAGGCCTGCGGGAGGTCATCGACCTCCACCCGCTGCCCGCCGAACGCCTCGACGCCGCCCTTCGCTACCTGGTGACCTACCTGGAGAGCTCGGCGTTCCCCGAGCCCATAGGTGACCACCCGGCGTTCGCGCTGCGATGGCTCGCCGAAGGCATGCCCCGCCAGATCGACACGTTCGGCGACCTGCTGGGCGACGCCCTCGACACGATCCCTGCGGTGGCGGCCGGTGAGGTCTCGCGACGCGAGGCGACCGAGCTGCTGCTGCGGCTCGCCTACTCGCACTTCCTCATCCCCCACTCGGATTCCGAAGCATTCCTCGAGGCGATCCACGGTCTCGCCGGGGTACGACCGCCCAATGCTCCGTAGGTCGCCGTCGACCATCGCAGTCGCCGCGGCCGCGCTCGGCGCGTTGACCGCCGCCGCCCTCGCCTCTCGCCGGCTACGAACGTGGGGTGCGACAGCCCAGGAGGCCGCCGAGCTGCTCCCCGGTGACGAGCTGATCCCTGCGCCGGCCGACACGACCACTCGAGCGATCGAAATCGCTGCGCCGGCTCCGACCGTGTGGCGGTGGCTGGTGCAGATCGGCACCGACCGTGGCGGTTGGTACAGCTATGACCGACTCGAACGTCTCCTCGGGGTACCGGTGCACAACACCGGCGAGATCCGCGACGAATGGCAGCACCTCGCAGTGGGTGACCGGGTGTGCCTCGCCCCCGAGGGATGGATGGGGGTGCCCGGAGGCATGATCCTGCCGGTGGCGCGGCTGGTCGAGGGCAGGACCATCGTCCTGCGCCAGAGTCCGCCGACCAGCCCGTGGGACGGTGTGTGGTCGTTCCACGTCCGAGCGTGCAGCCCGGACCGGTCTCGCCTGCTCATCCGATCCCGAACGGCTCGTCCGAGCGGCGGAGCCCGGGTCGCCGCAACCATCTCCGAGCCCCTGGCGGGGCTGGTGACCTTCGCCATGGAGCGGGCGATGCTGCGCGGCATCAGGGATCGCGCCGAGACGGTCGGGCCCGGCGCAACCAGCTCCGCCGACGGGGTATTTGTGCCCTACCGCTGACGGCCCGGCGGGTGGATGATCCGGTCATGGCGAAGACGATCATCGTCCCGCTCGACGGATCCGCTCGCGCCGAGGGGGCACTGGCACCAGCAGAGTGGCTCGCAGGGGCGCTCGACGCCCAGCTGCTGCTCGTCACATCCACGTCCGCGCTCGACCACGGACCGGAGGAAGCGCTCCTCGCCCGCGCCTTGGCGCGGACGACCCATCCCGGCTCCCGCACCCAGGTCGTGGTGGGCTGCCACCCGGGGCGAGCGATCCTCGACGTGGCCCGAGCGCATCCCGATCCGGTGATCTGCATGTCGACCCGGGGTGAGGGTGCGCTGGCCACCGCGCTCGTGGGCAGCGTCGGCATGGAGGTGCTGGCCCACAGCGAGGTTCCCGTCGTGCTGGTCGGACCGTCGTACGACCCGACCGCGGCACGAAGCGACGAGGTCATCGTCTGCGTTCACGATGGCGGCGACACCCCTCGCCGCCACCTCGGGGTCGAGTGCGCGACCGCGGCCGGGTTGCGACTGCACCTGCTCAGCGTGCGTCACGAACCGGCCCCCGGCGGCACCAGCGCTCTGTCTGATACCGCCCGCCACGCCGCCATCGGGCTGCAGGCCGAGGGCCACCCGGCCGTGGGCCACGACCTGAGCGGACCCGACGTGGCTCCCACCATCATCGGTGTGGTGCGGTCCCTCCACCCCCGTCTGCTCGTGATCGAGCGCAACGCGCCAGCGGGCCGCATCGAGCGTCCCCTCGGTCGTGTCGGGATCGAGCTGGTGCGGGACTCCACCTGTCCCGTGCTCGTCGAGCCGGCGGCGGCGTCCGCCGAACGGACGGCCCGCCGGCGCTCCGCCGCGTACGCCTGACCGGCCCGGCCACGCCGTACCCCCACGTTCAGCTCCGACCGGACTCGTACAGCGAGGACACCACGAACGTCACGGCGAAGATCACGGTCAGGACGAGCAACTCGGTGCTCGCCTCCCCGCGGGCGACGCCGACGAGGAACCATCCGGTCACCACCAGTCCGAGCAGGCCACCCGCCGTCGCCACTGCCCGGAGGTACAGCTGTTGGTTCCGCTCGTCGCCGGCGCCGCCGATCACCCGGAGGGCATCGACGCGACGACGACCGAACGCGAGGACGCAGGTGAACACGAGCATGCCTCCCGCTGCCAGAACGCCCGCGACGGGGCCGTCACCGATCCAGAAGGCGGCGCCACTCGCCACGACCAGTCCCAGGTACCACCACAGATCGGCGCGCCACGACGCGTCAGTCCTCATGGTCATGTCCGTCCCCTTCCGTGGGCTCGAAGAGCCCCTCGATCGTCGTGTCGAAGAACGCCGCCAGTGCGAACGCCAACGGCAGCGACGGCAGGTACCGGCCCGTCTCGATGGCGTTGACCGTCTGGCGCGACACGCCGAGGGCCTCAGCGAGCGTGGCCTGAGAGATCCCGAGACGAGCCCGCTGCTCCCGCACGGCGTTCCGCATATGTCAAGTGTCCTTGTCATCGGGGCGTATGTCAAGGACACTTGTCATTCCGCCCGACGCAGGCGTCCGGCGACTGGAGACACTCCCTCCCCCGCCGGCGGAGCGGCGAGACTCGACGGCATGCGCCTGGGGATCTTCGACCACCTCGGCTGGGCGGTCGCGGTGACGGCATCGGCCGACGCCGAGGTCGTGGACCGGCGGCGCATCGAGCTGGTGGAACCCGGGCTCTCGGCGGCCCCCATCCACTACGACCGGGGTCGCCTCGACGCCGCCGGGACCTCCGCCCTCGTCGCGGAGGTCCGTGCCTCCGTCGTCCGGATGACCGAGGCCGCCTACGACGAGCTCGAGCGTGAGCTCACCGAACCCGTCGTCGCCGTCTCCCTGCGGAGCTGGCCCGAGGACTTCCCGACCGACATCGACGTGCTGCGGAGACCGCCCTACGAGGCCCGTGCCGATGCCGTCATGTACCGGCAGGTGCTCGCCGAGGTGGCCCGAGCCCGGGGTTGGAGCGTCCACTTCTACGAGGCCAAGGTCGTCGTCGACCAGGCGGCGTCGCTGCTCGGAGACCGGGCCGACGAGGTGCTGGTGGGCCCACGCGCCAGGCTCGGGCCTCCGTGGACGAAGGACCACCGCGTCGCCCTCGCCTCCACGATCGTGGCGGGCTGAACGCCCGGCGGTGCCCGGGGTGGGAGTCGAACCCACACGCCCCCGGAGGGGCTGGGGGGTTTAAGCCCCCTGCGTCTACCAGTTCCGCCACCCGGGCGCTGCCGGCACGGTAGCGCTCAGGCCACCCGGGCCGGGTCGGGCACCGCCCGCAACGGAGCACGGCCCGCGCCGGTGCGGGACGACGCCGCTGCACGCGGTGAGCTGGTCGGTTCGGCCCGGCCGGTGTCGCCCTCGACCGCCGACCAGAGCCGGGTGCGGACCCGAGCCGCGTCGGGGCCCGCCAGCCGGTTGGCGGCGACGACCCCGTCGATCATGTCGGCGAGCACCGCCACCCACGGGCGGCCCTTGAGGCGGATCGACACGACGGCGGCGCCGTCGGCCCGCCGGCGCAGGGTTCGATCGACGTCGACCAGGCGGGGCGGGCTCCGGAAGCCGGGCACGTCGAGCCCCTCACGCCGGGCGACCAGACCGAGCGTGCGGGCAGCGGCGGCGAACCGCAGGGACGTGGCTTCCATGCCGACCAGTGTCTCCAGCCCCTGTGACACCCACCCCCGAGCTCCCGATCGGCGAGGTGTCCCGGGTGCTGTCGGCGGGGCTCCGTACCATCGGGGGGTGTCGTCGACCTTGCCCCCGTCGCTCAACCCGGCCCAGCAGGAGGTGCTCGACCTCCTCGGCGCCTCGCCCGAGGAACGGCCGACCTTCGATCCGGGGCTGCGCGACGACCTCCAGGCCGAGCTGGAGGACGGCCTGGCCGAGATCGCTCCCGAGCTCGAACCCGACAAGCCGCTGTGGGTCTCCAAGCGCGACCTGGCCACGGTCCACGGCTGCGAGCTGCGCCACCTGGCCGAGGGGGAGGCCGGGTTCTCCTGGAGCGCGGGCACGGCCCGGGGGGCGGTGGCCCACAAGGCCATCGAGCTGTCGATCCACTGGCCCGGTGAGCCCGACCCCCTGGAGATGGTCGACGAGGCCATGGCGCGGCTGGCCAACGGCGGCGACGGGCTCGCCGACTGGCTGCAGACCTGCGGGGAGGCCGAGCGGGCCGAGCTGCGCGCCGCCGCCAACGAACGGGTGGTCACCTTCCTCGAGTGCTTCCCGCCGCTGAAGGCCAAGTGGCGTCCGGTCACCGAGGGGCGGCTCCGGGCCAACCTGCTCGGAGGCCGGGTCGTGCTGGCGGGCCGCACCGACCTGTCGCTCGGCCGCTCCATCGGCACCACCGCCGGCAAGGTCATCATCGACCTGAAGACGGGTGGGCACTCGCCGTCGCACCTCGACGACCTGCGCTTCTACGCGCTGGTCGAGACGCTCCGCCTCGGCACCCCGCCCCGGCTGCTGGCGTCGTACTACCTCGACGCCGGTCGGGCCCAGCCCGAAGCGGTCACCGAGGGCCTCCTGCGAGCCGCCGTCGCCCGCACCATCGACGGCGCCCACATCCTCCACCAGCTCGAGGTCGGCACCCGCGAGCCACAGGTACGACCGGGACCGATGTGCCGGTGGTGCCCCGCCCTCCATCGGTGCGGGCCGGGTCGGGCCCACCTGGGCGAGGACGACCCGAACGTCGACCTGGCCGACGCCGACTGACACGGTCTGCACCGGTCAGCGGGCTTCCGGATTCGACGAACGGCTCGGCTCGGCAGACTCAGATCGGGTCGACGGCGGCCTCGGCCGCCTGGGTCTCGGCGACGGCCAGGCGGTCCTCCTCGCTCAGGGCGCCGCGCGACAGGTCGTCCATCGCCGCCGTGAGGCCGGTCCGGAAGCGGAGGTAGGTGAAGAAGGCGAGGTAGAGGACCCCCGAGCCCGCCACGGTCGCCTGCACACCGATGACGTCGACGAGCCACCCCTCGAGGAGGGTGCCGATCGGCATGCCCAGGGTGAGCACCATCACATAGAGGGCCATGGCCTTGCCCCGCATGGCCTCGGTGACCTGCATCTGGATGATGGTCTGCAGGCCCGAGCCCATCCCGAAGTAGGCCGCCCCGTAGAAGAGGAGGGCGACGCCAGCGACCCAGATGTTGGGCGAGATGCCGAGGACGATCACGCATGTGCCGAGAGTGAAGGCGGCGGCGGTGATGAGGGTGCTGCGGGGAAGGCGGGTGCCGGGGCCGGCGATGATCGGGACGGCGAGGATGGCCCCGGTGCCGTTGCACGCCGCCAGGAGCCCGTAGGCGGCGTCGCTCACCCCGAACACATCCTCGGTGAACACGACCAGGAGCTGGGCGATCGGCCCGCCGAGCATGCCGATGGCGAACACCAGGAAGAGGCAGCCGAGGATGCCCGGCTCGGTGCGGACGTAGCGGACGGCGTCCATCATCTCGGCCACCACCCGGGGCCGCCCGTCCAGCGCGGCGCGGATCCGTGGTGCGAGGCGGACGAAGCCCAGGGCAAGTGCCTGCACCAGGAAGGTGAGGGCGTTCAGGAAGAAGCACCACGAGGGACCGAGGGTGGCCAACACGATGCCACCGAGAGCGGGGCCGAACGCCCGGGCCGCGTTGAACTGGGCCGAGATGAGCGTCACCGCGTTCAACAGGTGGCGCCGGGGAACCAGCTCGGACACGAACGCCTGGAACGTCGGCGCCTGGAAGCCACCGGCGATGGCGCTGACCGTCAACAGCACGAGGATCACGCCGATGCTGCGCCACCCCGCGACCCACACCAGCCAGAGGATCGTGGTGATCACGAACTGGGCGCAGGAGACGACGAGCAGCATCGATCGCCGGCTGAAGCGATCCGACAGGGTCCCCGCCAGCGGAGCGACGAACACCATCGGGAAGAAGGCGAGGAATCCGGCCAGGCCCAGCCAGAGGCCGCTGCCGGTGATCTGGTAGACGACGACGGGGACGGTCAGGCTCTGCAGGTAGGAGCCGGTGGAGGACAGCAGCGCCGCGCTCCACACCAGGGAGAAGTTCCGATAGTGGAAGGCAGCGAGGATCCTGCCGGTCCCGTCCTCCGGTCCCCCCTCGACCTCCTCCCCCGCGCCCTCGTCGTCCATCGCCGGCGAGCGTACCGGTGGCGTGTCGGGCGCCGATCCGGGTGGCAGATCCCCGTAGGATCCCGTCGTCCGCGACCCCGGAGGCTGCCCGTGATCGACGCCATCGTCCTCATCGAGGCCGAACCCGCCCGCATCGCCGCGCTGGCCGACGACCTGGTCGCCCGACGCGGCGTGGCCGAGGTCTACTCGGTCACGGGCGAGTACGACCTCGTCGCCATGGTCAGGGTGGCAGCCCACGAGGACCTCGCCGACGTCGTGACCCACGGGATCGCCCAGGTCGACGGCGTACGACGCACCCACACCCTCGTCGCCTTCCGCACCTACCGCGACACCGACTACGCCTGGGACATCGGCGCCGGCTGATCACAGCCAGGCGCCCGAGTACAGGTCAGTCGATCCACTCGGCGCAGATCTCGGGCCCGCGCTCGGCCCATTCCTCGGCGGTGAGGGCGTACCGGACGTGGTCCTCCCACACTCCGTTGATCTCCAGGTAGCGCAGAGCGACGCCCTCGTCGCGGATCTTCAGCTTCTCGACCACCCGCCGGCTCGACCGGTTGCGGGGGATGATGGCGATCTGGATCCGGTGCAGGCGCAGCTCCTGGAAGGCGAACCGGGCCAGCACCACCAGCGCCTCGGGCGTGTACCCGCTCCCGGCCCTGGCCTCGTCGATCCAGTACCCGACATACGCGCTCTGGAACGGGCCCCGCTGCACCGACGTGAGGTTGATCTCCCCCGCCAGCTCCCCCTCGGCGAAGACGCCGAAGCCGTAGCCGGCACCGAGCTGGCGCTCGCGCTGACGGGCGCTGCAGCGCACCGAGAACGCCTCGCGGTCCTCCACCACGTCGGGGCTGCCGGGCAGCCTCGTCGGCTCCCACTTGGTCAGCCATTCCTCGTTGCGGCGGCGCACCTCCCGCCAGGCGGGGAAGTCGGCCGCCGTGAGGGGGCGCAGCAGCACCCGGCGTCCGAAGAGGGTCGACACGGCGGGCGATCCTAGCGACGCCGCCAACGACGAGACGTCCCGACCGGCCTGGCTGGGATGACCCATCAGCCCGGTTGCACCATCGACATGGCCAAACCGTCGAGGATGTCGGACTCCGACACCAGGCACTCGGCGATTCCCAGGCGGCGCATGAGCCCCACGAACACGCACATGCCCCCGACGATGACGTCGGCCCGCTCCCGCTCGAGGCCAGGGTTGTGGACCCGCTGGGCGAGCGGTTCGGTGGCGAGGGTGCGGAACACGTCCTCCACCGCCGCCTTGGTGAGCCGGAAATGGTGGATCCGGTCGCGGTCGTAGGTGGCGAGACCGAGCTCGACCGCGGCCGCGGTGCTGACCGTGCCGGCCAACCCGACGAAGGTGGCGGCTTCGGGGGCTCGGGGGATCTCGCGAACGACGTCGTCGAGGTGGATGTCGATGATCGAGAGCGCCTGGCTCAGCTCGACCGCAGTCGGCGGATCGCTCTGCAACCACGCCTCGGTGATCCGCACGCAGCCCATGTCGGTCGAGACCGTCGCCTCCGACCCGGTGGTGCCGTAGGTGAACTCCGTCGACCCCCCGCCGATGTCGAACACGAGGAAGGGACCATCGGCGGGATCGAGATCGGCGGTGGCTCCGAGGAACGACAGTCGACCCTCCTCCTCCCCCGAGAGCAGCTCCGGCCGGACGCCGACCGTCGCCTCGGCCGCCGAGAAGAACTCGTCGCGGTTGGCGGCGTCACGGGCCGCCGAGGTGGCGCTCATGCGCACCCGCTCGACGCCGAAGCGGTCCATCACCTCGCGGTACTCGCCCAGCACCGTGACGGTCCGCTCGATGGCCGCCGGGTCGAGGCGCCCAGAAGCGCCGACTCCCTGACCCAACCGGGTGATGCGCATCAGACGCTCGAGGGTGGTGCGGCCGTCCTCGCTGACCAACAGCCGCACCGAGTTGGTGCCGCAGTCGATGGCGGCGACGGGAGCGCTCACCGGGCGACCCGATCGGGAGCGGACGACGGCAGGAGATCGCGGGCGAGCAGCTCGACGTGCACCCAGTCCCCGACCGGATCGTCGCCTCCGGCGAGCCAGTGGGCGTAGTGGGCATGGAGGCACTTCACGCCCTGGCGGGTACCGCCGACACCGCCGTGAGGCGCCGGGCCGGAGTGGTCGTCGGGGAGGGCGTCATCGCGCTCACGGGCGTAGGCGGCGTGGGTCGCCGCAAGGGCGTCCGGCGCGATCTCGGCCTCGGCTCGGCGGACGCCGCCGTCGGCCTCGAGGGTGCCGATGGCCGAGCGCAGGA
>DATDIY010000331.1:0-2037 GCA_036520815.1 Acidimicrobiales bacterium | reverse complement strand
TCGCCATCACGCCCCGCTACCCCGACGTTCCGGCCGAGGTGGCCAAGCGCACTGTGGCTGACCTGGCGCAATGGCCCTACCCGAAGCGCCAGCTGGTGCCCCTCACCGAGGTCGTCCACGACCGTCTCAACGTCGAGGTCTTCCGCGGCTGCACCCGAGGCTGCCGCTTCTGCCAGGCCGGCATGATCACCCGCCCGGTGCGGGAGCGGCCCGAGGAACAGGTCCGCACGATGGTGCGCGACGGCCTCCAGCGCACGGGCTACGACGAGGTCAGCCTCACGTCGCTGTCGACCGCTGACTTCTCCGGCATCGAGCGGGTCGTGGCCGACACCGTCAACGACCCCACCGGCTGCGGCAACGTGAGCGTGAGCCTCCCCTCGCTGCGCGTCGACGCCTTCACCGTGGGCATCGCCACCCAGCTCCAGAAGGCCCGCCGCACCGGCCTCACCTTCGCCCCCGAAGCGGGCACGTGGCGGATGCGCCAGGTCATCAACAAGCTCATCCGCGAGGAAGACCTCTACAGCGCGGTCGACGCCGCCTACGCCAACGGGTGGCGTCGGGTGAAGCTCTACTTCCTCACCGGCCTGCCCACCGAGACCGACGAGGACACCCTCGGCATCGGCGACCTGGCTCGCAACTGCGTCGAGCTGGGCAAGGCCCACACCAAGAACCCGTCGGTCACCGTCTCGCTCGGCGGGTTCGTGCCCAAGCCGTTCACCCCGTTCCAGTGGTTCGGGCAGAACACGGTCGAGGAGCTGCGCCGCAAGATCAACCTGCTGCGCGACAACACCCGCCGCTCCCACGGGGTCAACGTGAAGTGGCACGACCCCAAGGCCACCCAGATCGAGGGGCTGGCCAGCCGTGGCGACCGCCGGCTCGGCCCCGTCATCGAAGAGGTGTGGCGGCGGGGTGGCACGTTCCAGGAGTGGAGCGAGAAGTTCGACCTCCAGCTCTGGCAGGAGGCCATGGCCAACCACGGCCTCGAGCTCGACTGGTACGTCCACCGCCACCGCACCGAGCACGACGTCCTCCCGTGGGATCATCTGTCCGCCGGCCTCCACAAGGACTTCCTCTGGCAGGACTGGCGCGACGCCCTCGCCGAGGTCGGCCTGCCCGACTGCCGCTGGACCCCCTGCTACGACTGCGGGGCCTGCACCGGCTACTCGATCGAGCACATCGTGGCGTCGGCCACCCCACCCGCCGGCGGCTCCCAGGGCACCGGCCAGGACCTCGCCAGCTCGTCGGTGCCCGTCGCCCTGCTCAACCGCCCGCGCCAGACCGTCGATGCCTCTCCGATGACGAGCTCGGTGGTGTCGGGAGGATCCCGATGAGGATCCGCCTGCGCTACCGCAAGCTGGGCAAGGTGCGCTTCACCAGCCACCGCGACATCGCCCGCTGCTGGGAGCGCGCCCTGCGCCGCGCCGAGCTCCCCATCGCCAGCACCGAAGGATTCTCGCCTCGCCCGAAGATGCACTTCGGGCTGGCCCTCTCCACCGGCCATGAGTCGCTGGGGGAGTACCTCGACGTCGATCTCCGCGAGCCCGAGGCCGCCGATGTCGACCTGGGGGCACTGCCCGAGCGGCTCACGCCGCTGCTCCCGCCCGGCGTCGACGTGGAAGCCGTTGCCGTCATCGACCGCTCCCAGACCTCCCTCCAGGAGGCGGTGACCTCGTGCACGTGGGTCATCGAAGTGCCGGGTACGTCGCCGGAGGCGCTCGCCGCCGCCGCCGACACCATGCTGTCCGCCACCGAGCTCCCGGTCATCCGGGAGCGCAAGGGCAAGAAGGTCGCCGACGACCTCCGGCCCGGCATCCTGCGCCTCGATGTGGTGGGCGCAACTCCCCCCGATGTGTTGGAACCGGGTGCGGTCCTCCAGGCCGAACTGGCCACCCACCCGCGTTCCGTGCGACCCGCAGAACTGCTGGCCGCGTTCGACCCGCCTCTCGAAGAGGGTCGGGTCCGCAGGACCCACCAATGGATCACTTCCGACGGCGCGACGCGAGAGCCCCTCTCGCCAGGCGCGCCGTCGTCGGCGCG
>DATDIY010000330.1:0-3557 GCA_036520815.1 Acidimicrobiales bacterium | reverse complement strand
CCCTCGGGGTTCCGATCAGGCCCGGGCGCTGCTCGCGGTGATGATGCGCCTGCTCGACCCGCCCGTGACCCTGCTCGCCGATGCCGTCGGCCACGCGGTGCTGGCGCCCGCCGACCCGGTCACCCGGGCCCTCGGATGGCTGACCGCGCTCCACGGCGTGCTGCGGGTCGACGCCCTGGCCTCCCTCGATCGACACCTGTTCCGCTCCGCGCCGCTGACCCGGAGCCTCACCGCTGACCTGCTGTGCGGGTGGGGGGCGAGCCGCGACGACGTCGATGTGGCGACCTCTCAGGTCGATCGCCTCGCCGCCCTCGGTCCGTTGGCACCCCCGCCGGAGGTCCCGCTGTCGTAGCGCCCTGAGCACGAACCCCTGCGATGCCTCGGGCACTAGGGTCGCCGGGCGTGACCGCCGAACGCACCTCCCCGCTCGACGCCGTCCACCGCGCCCTCGGCGCCCGAATGGTGCCCTTCGGCGGTTGGGAGATGCCGCTGTCCTATCCGGACGGCACGTTGGCCGAGCACCACGCCTGCCGCCACGGCGCAGTCGTGTTCGACGTGTCCCACCTCGGAACGGTGCGGGTGAGCGGTCCCGGCGCATTCCTGTCGTTGCAGCGAGCGCTCACCAACGACCTCGGCCGGATCGGGCCCGGCCGTGCGCAGTACACGCACCTCCTCGATCCGGTCGACGCGTCGGTGCTCGACGACATCATCGTGTGGTGGGTCGACGACGAGTCCTTCGACGTGATGCCGAACGCCTCCAACACCGCGCGCGTCACCTCGGCCCTGGCCGAGGAAGCGAGCGCGGCAGGCGCCGGCGAGGTGTCCGCCGCCGATGTCACCGCCGACCGGGCGGTCCTCGCTGTCCAGGGTCCCCATGCCCGTGAGCGGCTCGGGGCGGTGAGCCCGGCGGCGGCAGGGGTTCCCCGTTTCACGGTCGCCCGGGTGCCGTGGCAGGACGTCGTGTTGACCGTCGCTGGCACCGGCTACACGGGCGAGGACGGCGTGGAGCTGTCGGTGCCGGCCAATCACGCCACGGCGCTGTGGGAGGCGGTCACCGCGGCCGGGGTGGTGCCCGCCGGGCTCGGAGCCCGCGACACCCTCCGGCTCGAGGCCGGCCTTCCTCTGCACGGCCACGAGCTCGGACCGGGGATCACCCCGCTGCAGGCCAACCTGTCATGGGTGGTGTCATGGGACAAGGGCCCGTTCCGGGGCCGCGATGCACTGCTCGCCGAGCGCGAGGCCGGCCCGGCCCGTCGTCTGCGCGGCCTCGTCACCGACGGGCGCCGTCCGCCTCGCGAGGGCTCGGCGGTGCTCCGCGGCGGAGTCCCCGTGGGTGAGGTCACCAGCGGCAACTTCGCCCCGGAGCTGGGCCACGGCGTGGCCCTGGCCTTCCTGCCGCCCGAGGCGGTGGAGGACGACGAGCTGGTGGTCGACGTGCGCGGCACCCACCTCCCTGCCCGCGTCGTCTCCCTGCCCTTCGTGCACAAGAAGTAGCCAGGCGGTCAGGCCTCGGCGAAGGCCGACACCGGCGGGCACGAGCACACCACGTTACGGTCGCCGTAGGCGCCGTCGATCCGGCTCACCGGCGGCCAGTACTTCCCCGCGGTCGGCCCTGCCGGCCAGACCGCAAGATCCCGCGGGTAGGGCCGCTCCCAGGCGTCGGTGGCCACGTCGGCCGCCGGGTGGGGAGCGTTGACCAGCGGGTTGTCATCCGCCGGCCACCGGCCGGAGGCGACCGCGTCGATCTCGGCCCGGATGGCGACCATGGCGTCGCAGAACCGGTCGATCTCGACCTTGCTCTCGCTCTCGGTGCTCTCCACCATGAGCGTGCCGGCCACGGGGAACGACATGGTCGGGGCGTGGAAGCCGTAGTCGATGAGGCGCTTGGCGACGTCGTCGACCGAGATGCCGGTCTCCTTGGTGATGGGTCGCAGGTCGAGGATGCACTCGTGTGCCACCCACCCGCCGTCACCCGTGTAGAGGACCGGGAAGGCGTCGCTCAGGCGGCGGGCGATGTAGTTGGCGTTGAGGATCGCCACCGACGTGGCCCGCCGCAGTCCGGCCGGACCCATCATCGAGATGTACGCCCACGGGATGGGGAGGATCCCGGCGGAGCCCCACGGCGCCGCCGAGACCGGGCCGACGACCGGGCCCAGACCGTCGTCGGGTCGGCGGGCCGGTCCGGCCGCCGGCACCACCGGGTGACCGGGCAGGTAGGGCGCCAGGTGGGCCCGGACGGCGACGGGGCCGACACCGGGGCCACCACCGCCGTGGGGGATGCAGAAGGTCTTGTGGAGGTTGAGGTGGCTCACGTCGGCACCGAAGCGCCCGGGGCGAGCCACCCCCACGAGGGCGTTGAGGTTGGCGCCGTCGAGGTACACCTGTCCGCCGGCGTCGTGCACCGCCGCGCAGATCTCGCCTATGGCTTCCTCGAACACGCCGTGGGTCGACGGATAGGTGACCATCAACGCCGCGACCGAGTCCGCGTGCTGTTCGAGCTTGGCCCGCAGGTCGACGAGATCGACGTTGCCGTCATCGTCGCAGGCCACGACCACCACGCGCATGCCGACCATGGCCGCGCTGGCGGCGTTGGTGCCGTGGGCCGATGCCGGGATGAGACAGACGTCGCGACCGTCCTCGCCGCGACCGCGGTGCCACGCCCGGATGGCGAGCAGTCCGGCGAACTCGCCCTGGGAGCCGGCGTTGGGTTGGAGCGACACGGCGTCGTAGCCGGTGACGTCGGCCAGCCAGCGCTCGAGGTCGTCGATGAGCTGGGCGTAGCCCGCCGTGTCGTCGGAGGGGGCGAAGGGGTGCAGGTCGGCGAACCCCGGATAGCTGACCGGTTCCATCTCGGCCGCCGCGTTGAGCTTCATCGTGCACGAGCCCAGCGGGATCATGGCCCGGTCGAGGGCCAGGTCGGCGTCGGAGAGACGTCGCAGGTAGCGCACCATCTCGGTCTCGCTGCGGTGGGAGTGGAACACCGGATGGGTGCAGAACTCCGAGCGGCGCCGCGAGTCGTCGGGGACGGCATCGGAAACGTCGAGGTCGAGGCGCTCCACGTCGGCGACGGAGACCTCCGTCCCCCCGAAGGCGGTGAGGGCGGCGGCCACCACCGAGGGAGTCGACGTCTCGTCGAAGGTGACACCGACGTGGTCCGCGTCGACGGGGCGCAGGTCGAGGTCGAGCTCGCGGGCGCGGGCCAGCACCTGGGCGGCCCGGCCGGGCACACGGACGGTGAGGGTGTCGAAGAAGGCGTCGTGCAGGATCTCGCACCCGGCATCTCGTAGGCCGGCGGCGCAGATGGCGGTGAGGCGATGGACCCGCTGGGCGATCCGGCGGAGGCCCTCGGGCCCGTGCCACACGGCGTAGAGCGCGGCCATCACGGCGAGCAGCACCTGGGCGGTGCAGATGTTGGACGTCGCCCGTTCCCGACGGATGTGCTGCTCGCGGGTCTGCAGGGCGAGCCGGTACGCGGGTCGACCGGCGGCGTCGATCGACACCCCGACCAGCCGTCCGGGCAGGCTGCGACGGTGTGCCTCGGTCGTGGCGAGGAACCC
>DATDIY010000329.1:0-2294 GCA_036520815.1 Acidimicrobiales bacterium | reverse complement strand
TGATGCGGGGCTTCGTCAGGGCCAGGTAGCCCCGGAGGCGCGCCGTGAGGGGCGGGCGCGCGAGCGTCTTCATCGCGGGCGATCGTAGAGCCGGCCCGGGATGGGCGGACAATCGATGACGCATCGTGGCGAACTGCTGCCGGAAGGCGGGGGCCGCTTGGGAGCCGGGGGTGCCCCTCCCGTACGATCCCCCGTCGTGCGCCTGCCTCGCCTGTCCCCCCGGGCCTACCAGCGCATCACCCTCCTCGCCCTGCTGGCCCTCGTCTTCATCATCGTGACGGGAGCGGCGGTTCGCCTGACCGGATCGGGCCTCGGCTGCTCGGACTGGCCCACCTGCGAGGACAACAAGGTGGTGGCGCCGCTCGAGTACCACGCCCTCATCGAGTTCGTGAACCGCATGATCACCGGGCTGGTGTCGATCGCCGTGATCCTCGCCGTGCTCGGCTCGCTCGGCCGGGTGCCGCGCCGCAAGGACCTCACCTGGTGGTCACTCGGTCTGGTGGCCGGCGTGCTCGCCCAGATCATCCTCGGCGGCATCACGGTGCGCACCCACCTCACCCCGCCGATCGTGATGGCCCACTTCCTGCTGTCGATCGTGCTGGTCTGGAACGCCGTCGTGCTCCACGACCGCGCCGGCCACGACGGCTCTCCGGGCACACCGGTGGTGCCGAGCAGGGTCCGGTGGCTCGGGCGGGGGCTCGTGGTGGCCGCCGGGGTCGTGCTCGTCGCCGGCACCGTCGTGACCGGAACCGGTCCCCACGGCGGCGACGAGGACGTGGAGCGGCTCTCGCTCGACATCACCGAGGTGGTGCGCTTCCACAGCATCACGGCGTGGATCTTCCTGGCGTTGGCCGTGTGGACCCTGTTCGAGCTGCGGCGGAGTGGGGCTCCGAAGATCGTCGACCGTCGGGCGGCAGAGCTGGTCGGCGCCATCGTGCTGCAGGGCGCCCTGGGCTACCTCCAGTACTGGACGAACGTGCCGCCCGGACTGGTGCTGCTGCACGTGTTCGGCAGCGTCGTGGTGTGGATCACCACGCTGCGCCTCGTGCTGGCCTTCGTGGCCCGTCCGATCGAGGCGCCGACCGGCCAGACTGTTCGTTGATGGACGACCCGCTCCTGATCCGTTCGGGCCTGCTCTCCCCGGTGGCCACCGCGCCGATGGAGGTCGAGCTCGAAGAGCCCGACACCGACGAGGTGACGGCCGAGGACCGCCCGTGGATCGTCCTCGTCTGGAACGACCCCATCAACCTCATGAGCTACGTCACCCTCGTGCTCCAGAAGCTGTTCGGGTACAGCCTGGAGAAGGCCGAGGCGCTGATGCTCGACGTGCACCACAAGGGCAGGGCGGTCGTCTCCAACGGCACCAAGGAGAAGGCCGAGCTCGACGTCTTCCGGCTGCACGAGCACGGCCTCTGGGCCACCATGCAGCAGGACTGACGTGATCTTCGGCCGCCGCACGATCGCCCCCGACGGACCCGACCGGTTCGTGCTCCACCTCGGCACGGAGGAGCGGGCGGTGCTCCGGGCGGTCTGCCAGGACCTGCTCTCGGTGCTCGACGACGACGAGGCCTCCCCCAGCCTCAAGCGCCTGTTCCCGAAGGCCCACGCCGCCGACCCGGAGATCGACGCGGCCTACCAGGAGATGGTGCACGACGACCTGCTGCAATCCCGGCGGGAGGTGCTGGCCGCCGTGGCCGACACCGCCGAGCAGGACGAGCTGGACCGGGAGACGCTCGACCAGTGGATGGTCGGGCTCAACAGCGTGCGCCTGGTGCTCGGCACCGTGCTCGACGTGAGCGAGGACGAGTTCCCCGAGCTCTCCGAGGACGACCCGATGCTGCCGGCGTGGGCGGTGTACGACTTCCTCGGCGGCATCGTCGACGCTGCGGTCCGGGCCCTGGCCGAGACGCTCCCCGACGTCGACTGAGGCCCTGGCTCAGAGGCAGGCCTCGGAGCCCTCGCGACCGAGGCGTTGCGCGGTGGCCGGGTCGCTGGCGGCACCGGCGGCCATCTCCTCCGGCGTGATGTGGCGGACGATGTACTCCCCGAAGCAGGCGGCCTGGTCGACATCGGCGCCGGAGGTGAGCGCCTCGGCGAACGCCTGGGACCGCAGGGTGGCGTAGGAGACCCCGAGCTCGGTGCGATCGGCGGGCTGGGCGGCCGGTGAGCCAGGTTCGGCTTCGCAGCTGCGCAGCACGACATCGTCACCGACGACCTCGACGGTGGCGCCCAGACCGACCGAGCCGGCGGCCCACGCCCGCACCGTGTCGGCGGTGGGAGAGGTCATGGCTCCG
>DATDIY010000328.1:0-2081 GCA_036520815.1 Acidimicrobiales bacterium | reverse complement strand
TGGTGCTCGTCGCCGACCACCAGACCGCCGGCCACGGCCGGCTGGGCCGCGAGTGGACGGCGCCCCCCGGCTCATCCCTCCTGGTCTCCGTGCTCCTGCGCCCGGACCTGGCGCCCGGCGACGCGTTCCTCGTGCTGGGCGCGGCGGCAGTCGCCGCGTGCGACGCCTGCAGGGACGTCGCCGGCTGCCATCCAGGCATCAAATGGCCCAATGACCTGGTGATCGTGGCGGGGGACCGCTTCGCCGGACGCAAGATCGCCGGCCTGCTCGCCGAGACCATCGTCCGTGACGGTCGGCTCGAAGCGGTCGTGGTCGGCATGGGCCTCAACGTGAACTGGGACGACCGTCCACCGTCGGCACTCGATGAGATCGCCGTCGCTCTCGACCGGATCGTCGGCCGTCCGGTCGACCGGGACGCGTTGCTCGAATCATGGCTGCGCGGGCTCGACCACTGGCTCACCGAGCTCGACACGCCCGAAGGTCGCGAACGGCTCCAGGCCCGGGTCCGGAACCTGTCCGCCACAGTTGGACGGCGGGTTCGGGTCGAGCAGGCGTCGGGCACCCTCGTCGGCGACGCGGTCGACATCACGCCGGCGGGCCACCTGGTGATCTCCCCGGACGGTGGCGGCCCACGGATCGAGGTCGCCGTCGGCGACGTCGTGCACCTCCGCCACCGCGACTGACCGACTCCTCCACCGTTCCGACGAGCGGTCAGGGATCAGGAGGTGGGGCCGGACCGGCGAGCCAGCTCCGCCGCCTCCGCCTGCGCAATCGCCCGACGGGCACGATCGGCGGCGGGCCCGTCGACGATCGGGACCTTTCGCCCGTCGATCGATGCCACCGGGCGCACACCTGCCACCGAGGACGTCAGGAACACCTCTTCCACGTCGGCCAGTGCAGTCAAGGGAAGGTCGGCCTCCTCGGCCACCCCCGCCTGGAGGAGGAGGTCGCGCACGATGCCAGGCAGACAGCCCGAGGCGGGGCCGGGCGTGAGCACCCGACCGGCGAGCACCACGACGACGTTGGCGGTGAGGGCCTCGCTCAGCCGGTCGCACGAGTCGCCGAGGAGGACGTCGTCGGCTCCGGCCTCCACGGCTCGGGCCAGGAGGGTGGCGGCGTCCGCGTAGCTCGTGGTCTTGACTCCGGCGAGCAGCGAGCGCTCGTTCCGCGCCCCCGGCATGGTCAGCACCCGTGCCGGTGCGAGCCCGTTGCTGCCTGTCGCGAGGGGGGTCACGCGCACGACCACCGTCGGGGCGGCGCCGCGCCGCAGACCGTCGCCGCCCGGTCCACTGGACACGGTGATGCGCATCCGGGCCTCTCGCAGCCCGCTGGCATCGAGGCACTCCCGGCCTGCCGTCTCCAGCGACCTCAACGGGGCGGACTCGATGCCGGCCACGGCGAGCGCCCGTTCGAGGCGCGCGACGTGGCGATCCCAGAACAGGGGTCGGCCGTCGCGGACGAGGAGGGTCTCGAACACGCCGTCCCCGACGAGGAAGCCATGGTCGTCGGGGCGAATGGCGGGAAGGTCCGCGGCGACGATGCGCCCGTCGATCCAGGTCGCTCCGGTGGCGCTCACCGGTCGCCCTCAGGGGAGGCGACCGCGAGCAGGCGGGCCGCCTTCAGCTCGGTCTCGGCCCACTCTCCCTCGGCGGTCGAGTCCCAGGTGACCGCACCCCCCGTGCCGAGGCACAGCCGATCCTCCTCCACCCAGAAGGTGCGGATCGCCACGTTCAGCTCGCCCTGGTGCCGGTCGGCGTCCACCCAGCCCACCGCCCCGCAGTAGACGCCGCGGGGCACGGGCTCGAGTCGCGAGATGTGCTCCACGGCCGCCAGCTTGGGGGCGCCCGTGACCGAACCCGGCGGGAAGGTCGCCTCGAGCAGCTCGGCCCACCCGACGCCCGGTCGCAGCTCGCCCTCGACCGTGCTCACCAGGTGGGTGAGCCCCGGGTGCTCCTCCTCGGCGAGCAGGGCGGGCACGGTCACCGTTCCGGGGACGCAGACCCGCCCGAGGTCGTTGCGCACGAGGTCGACGATCATCACGTTCTCGGCCCGGTCCTTGGGACGGAAGGGCGTGCCCGGAG
>DATDIY010000327.1:0-2170 GCA_036520815.1 Acidimicrobiales bacterium | reverse complement strand
AACCGGCGCAGGCCCCACAGCTCCCTCGGCGACCAGCCCCCGCTCAGCCGTGTCGCGCAGGTCCGTGGTCAGATCATCTAGGCCTCCCCGGCCTCGGCCCGGGCGGCCTCCTCGGCGGCCGCCAGCTTGCGCTCCTGGAGGGCGTGGAGCATCTCCTCGACCTTGCTGAACTTGACCCGCGGGGCGCCGGAGGCCTTGCCGCGCTCCTGCTCGAGCATGTCGATCAGCTGCCAGTCCTCGTAGGAGACGAAGTCGCTGCGCCGCTCGCCGAGCAGGCGCTCGAGCACCTCGCGCGGCGGGACCTCGATCTTGTGCAGGTGGCCCTGGGCGAGGTCGGCCAGCAGGCTGTCGACGGTCTCCTGGGAGTCGGGCTTGTTGGTCCCGATGATCCCCTGGGGCCCGCGCTTGATCCAGCCGACCACGTACTCGCCCTGCACCTGCTCGCCGGTCGAGGGCTCGATGATGCGCCCGGCGTCGTTGGGGATGACCCCGCGCATGGCGTCGAAGGGGATCCCCGGCAGCGGCACGCCCTGGTAGCCGATCGCCCGGAAGACCAGGCCGAGCGGCAGGGTGGTGACCCGGTCGCTCGGGCGGGGGCGGATGCTGCCGTCCTCGCTCTCGTACAGCTCGTTGTGGACGATCGTGAGGGCCTCGACGCGCTCGGTGCCGATGATCTCGACCGGCGAGACCAGGAAGTGCAGCACGATCCGCTTGGGCGCCCCGGTGAGCGGCCGCTCGGAGAACTCGCGCAGCAGCTCCAGGTTGCGGTCACGGGTGCGGTTGGGGCGCGCCGCGACGTCGGTCTGCGAGAGCGGGTCGAGGACGACCTCCCCCGGGTCGACGATCACGTCGACGCCCGGCAGCTCGCCGAGCTCCTTCAGCTCCTTGTTGGTGAAGGCGGCCTGGGCGGGACCGCGGCGCCCGAGCACGTGGATGTCCCGGATCCCGTTCTCCTCGAGCGCGTGCAGCGCGTGCTCGGCGATGTCGGTCTGGGCGAGCACCTCGGGCGAGCTGGCCAGGATGCGGGCCAGGTCCATCGCCACGTTGCCGTTGCCGACCACCGCCGCGCTCGCCGACCCCAGGTCGAAGCCGAGGCTGCGGAAGTCCGGGTGGGCGTTGTACCAGCCGACGAACTCGGTGGCCGAGTGGCTGCCGGGCAGGTGCTCGCGCGGGATCCCCATTCGCCGGTCGGTGCGGGCGCCGACCGCGTAGATGATCGCGTGGTAGTAGGCCGACAGGTCGGCGTGGGTCAGGTCGCGGCCCATCTCGACGTTGCCGTAGAAGCGGAACTCGGGATGGGCGGCGATCTTGTCGTAGACCCGGGTCACCGACTTGATCTTCTGGTGGTCGGGCGCGACGCCGCCGCGCACCAGCCCGAAGGGCGTCGGCAGGCGGTCGTACATGTCGATCTGGACCTCCAGGTGGTCCTGCTCCTGGAGATGCTCAGCGGCGTAGAAACCCGAGGGTCCCGAGCCGATCACGGCCACCCGCAGCGGGGCTTCCGGCGTGCCGAGGGGCGCTCCCACTCGTCCTCCCGATCATCGGAGTTCGCGGCGGAGCGCGCAGCCTAGGCGCGCCCGCCCCGAAGGGCCAGCCGCGTCGATCAAGTGCGGAACAGGTCATGCTCCGGATCGCGGACCAGCTCGGAGGCCGACCCGGGCGCCCACGGGGTCGCCACCCCCGAGGCCACCACCGCCGGCGTCCCCGAGGCCTTGCCGAGATAGAGCCCCGCCGCCGCCGCCAGCTCGTCGGCGATCCCCTGGTCGGTCGCGACGAGCACCCGTCCCGAGCGGTCGAGCTCGCCCCGGTGGTCGATGACGGCCCGGAAGCCCGCCACCCCGATGGCCACGTTGACCAGGCCGCGCCGGAAGGCGCGCCCGTGGGTGTCGGTCACGACCACCCCCACCCGGCCGCCCACCGCCGCGGCGATCCGGGCCTGCAGGCGCCGCGCCGAGGCGTCGGGGTCCCTCGGCAGCAGCACCACCGAGCCCTCGGCCACGTTCGAGGAGTCGATGCCGGCGTTGGCGCAGACGAAGCCGTGGTGGGTCTCGGTGATCAGCACGCCCCGCTCGGCACGCAGCACCTCGGTGCTCTCCTCGAGGATCAGCTCGACCAACGTGGGCTCCTTGCCCAGCAGCGCTGCGAGCCGTCGAGCCTCGCCGCCAGGAAT
>DATDIY010000326.1:0-2935 GCA_036520815.1 Acidimicrobiales bacterium | reverse complement strand
GTACCGGCGGCGGGCCCCGTGCCGCAGCGGTGCTCCCGTCGCGTCGAGGAACCCCTCGCCGATGTCGACGCGGAACGTCTCGCCCTGCCGGAGCGGGTAGCCGAGCTCCCGATGCGGCACCAGGCCGCGCTTGATGCGCGCCGGATCCAACAGGACCGTCAGACGACGGCGGGCGCCGTCCCAGAGCTCGTCCTCCACGACGAGCAGCGCGTGGGCCATCTCCCCACCCTCCTCGTCGACGAGAGCCAGATGGGTGCTCGCCTGCCCCTCGCTCATCGGTGCGCTGAACTCGACGTACAGGCGCAGGAGGTTGCGCGGGACCTCGTCGCACCCGGGGTGGATGGCCGTGACCTCGGTCGTGGCGGGCCGTGGCGGGCGAGGGCGCACCAGCTCGGCCACCGGCTCTCGGTCGACGACGACCGAGTAGGCCGTACCTTCGACGAACGCGAACCGGGGCACGAAGCAGAGGTCGTCACCCTCGACGACGACCTGCCCCGCCATCGACGCGAAGGCGCCCGCCACCTCGAGCGCGGAGGTCGGCCACACCGTCAGCTCGCTCCCAGGAGCGATGCCGCGGACGCGCAGGCACTCGCCGGCGCCGCACCTCGACCAGGTGGCGTCGACCACCAGCGCTAGAGCGACTCGGTCTTGACCGTGCGCAGCCGGCGCCGCCCGTCGTCGTCGCGCTGCAGCACCAGGACGTGGCGATCGTCGAGGTTCGCCAGCCGGACCACGCCCTGCAGGTCGCTGGTCTCGCGCGGTACCCCGCGAGGCCCCTGCGGCTCGGTCAGCGGCGTCTGCCCGTCGATGTCGGCGCAGTCGATCTTCAACAGGCCGTGGGACGTGTTGGCCACGAGCAGGTGCTCGCCGTCGGCGTCGCGGAACGTCGTCATGTCGAGCGGGGTGTTCACCGCGCCCAACTCGGCGACGGTGCGCCCGACCGCCTTGTCCCCCGTGCCGATGTCGGCGAGCGGGAAGTGCACCACCGGGGTGCACGTGTAGCTCGCCAGGATGCTCCGCCCGTCCTCGTACGGAACGAAGGTGCGGATCGGGGCGGCGGTCTCCCAGGCCCCGTGGGAGACGTGGAAGATCTCGAGCGAGCTGTCGTCTCCGTCGGGCCCGAACGGAAACGGGATGCGCCGCAGCTTCGACGCGAACTCCTCGTTCGAGAGGCCGGCGACGAGGAGGGTGCCGTCGAGGTACCCGAGGTCGGTGACGGTCGAGGTGCGGATCGGCACCGTCAGCAGGCGGAACGTGAGATCGCCGTAGGTCACCTCATCGCCCTCGTCGATGCCGATCGACATCTCGGTGCGTTCGTC
Source organism: Acidimicrobiales bacterium (assembly GCA_036520815.1). GTDB lineage: Bacteria > Actinomycetota > Acidimicrobiia > Acidimicrobiales > Acidimicrobilacustridaceae > CAMFLJ01. The sequence goes on along the minus strand of DATDIY010000326.1, from coordinate 1,616 downwards.
GTCGACGGCGGGGGCGTCGTCGAGCGACCACTCGGCCATCCGCACGCCGGTGAGCGGCACCTCCTCGATCGCCGCATCATCGCGACGGAGGCGCAGCAGGACCGCGGTGCCGGCGTCGCCCTGACCCCGCTGGACCGAGAGGAGCACGTCACCCGAACCCGGCTGCACCGCGAGGTCCCGGATCACGAGGTCGTCGACGTCGCATCCCAGGTACGCACCGATCCGCACGTCGAGGTCGTCGACGTCGAGCGGCCCCTCGACCGCCGCGCCCCGGTCGGGCGCCTCGACCTCCACGGCGTAGACCTTGGCCGCCCGGCTGTCGGCGGTGAACACGACCTTCTCGGGCCCGATGGCGAGCGGCCCCGCCATCCCCAGCGCCACCGTGCCGACCTTCAGTCCGTCGTCCATCCGAGGACCCCCTCATCCGTGTGTCGATCCGGACCCAGCCTGCCACGGCGGCGACGCGAGACAACCGGCGACGGACGGCTCAGCTGCTTCGGCGGGGAGGCGGGTGCCGCCGACGAGCGGGCGGCCGGGCCGAACCTCGCTCCACTTCTCCGAGGGCCAGATCGACGAAGGCCCGGGCCGCCGGGGCCAGCTGCATGCCGCGGTGCACGAGGCCGACGCGGCGCCGGAGCGCCGGACGGAGCTCGGCGACGGCCACCCCGGAGGCGGCGGCCGGAGGATCGAGGGGCCGCGGGACGATGGCCACCCCGGCACCCGCCGCCACGAGTTGTACGAAGGCCTCACGGTGCTCGGTCTCCACCCTGATGGTGGGAGCGCGGCCGAGGAGAGCGAACAGCTCGTCGAGCTGACGGCGCGTCGAGGTGCCCGGAGGCGAGGTGATGAGCGGCAGTCGCGCCAGCGCTGCCGGCGTGATGGTGGCGGGAGCGCCGTCGGCCGGCACCAGGGCCACGAAGTCCTGCACCTCGAGGCCTCGGAACGTGAGGCCTTCCACGGCGCTGGTGAGCTCGGTCACGGCGAGCTCGCTGCGACCGTCGCGGATCCGTTCGAGCAGGTCGTCGACCGTCTCGGGCTGGGCGATCCGCACGACCACGCCAGGGTGGGCGACCCGGAAGGCGCCGACGAGCCGCGCCGTCGGCGTGGAGGCGAGCGTCGGCAGGCACACGAGATCGAGCACCCCGGACTCCAGCCCCCGCACCGCCTCGACCGCACTGCGGGCGGCGACGACGTCGCGCAAGGCCGCCTGGGCGAGCGGCTGGAGCGCCCGACCCGCCGCCGTCAGCTGCGCACCGCTCGACAACCTGTCCACGAGCACGACACCGAGCTCGTTCTCGAGCACGCGCAGACCCTGGGAGACCGACGGCTGCGACACCGCGAGGGCCTCGGCGGCGAGCGTGAACGAGCCGTGCTCGGCCACCGCCACCAGGTACTCGAGCTGACGCAGCTCCATCCAGGCATCATAAGCACTGCTTATGGGATGGAGTGACATGAGAGGGTGGTCAAAGGTCAACGGCCACGATGTCCTGAGGTGGTGAGCCACCTCCTCCTCGTCCTCGCCATCGGTGCCGGTGCCGGGTTCCTCGGTGGCGTGTTCGGCAAGGGCGGCGCGGCAGTGGCCACCCCGCTGCTCGCCGCCGTCGGGGTGCCGCCGA
>DATDIY010000325.1:0-5495 GCA_036520815.1 Acidimicrobiales bacterium | reverse complement strand
TGGCCGTCACGTGATGGGTGCCGGTGGTCTTGATCGCCTCGTCGAGGTGGAGGTGCTTGCGCTCCAGCTCGATGCCGGTCTGGGCCTTGACCGCCTCGAGGACCTCGATGGTGGTGACCGAGCCGAAGAGCTTGCCCTCGGCACTCGCCCGCGACGTCAAGGTGATGACGGCGGGGACGAGCGTCTTGGCGACCTCTTCGGCGGCGGCGCGATCGGTCGCGTCCTTCTGGTCCCGGGAGCGGCGCATCGAGTCGGCCTGGGTCTGCACGCCGGGCGTGGCCTTGATGGCGAAGCCCCGCGGCACGAGGAAGTTGCGGCCGTAGCCGTCGGCCACGTCGACGATGTCTCCCCGCTTGCCGACGCCGTCGACGTCGGAGCGCAGCAGCAGCTTCATTCCGACACCTCCACGACCTCGGGCGCCGGGGCCTCCGCCTGGGTCACCGGAGCATCGGTCACCGGAGCGGTGGCCGGAGCATCGGTCGCCGGAGCATCGGTCGCCGGAGCGCTCGCGGCCGGTGCGCTGTCCCGGCGAGGACCGCGATCGCCACGATCGCCGTCGTCACGACGCGGCCCGCGATCGCCGCGGTCTCCACGATCGCCGCGGTCGCCACGGTCACGGCCGCCACCACGCTGGGTCGTGACCCGGTTGGTGTAGGGCAGCAGCGCCATCTCACGGGCGTTCTTGATCGCCCGGGCGATCTCCTTCTGCTGCTGGGAGTCGTTGCCGGTGACGCGACGGGCCCGGATCTTGGCCCGGTCGGACATGAACCGGCGGAGCAGGTTGACGTCCTTGTAGTCGACGTACTCGACCTTCTCCTGCAGGAGGACGCTGATCTTCTTCTTGGACCGGCGCGCGTTGTCCTTGTTCTTGCCGCGCTTCGGTGCTGCCTTCGCCATCAGAACGGCTCCTCATCCATGTCGTATCCCGCGGGGGCCTCGTTCGCCACGGCGCGGGGCGCCGGGGCGCCTCCGCCTCCACCGCCGCCTCCGCTGCCACCGCCGTCGAAGCCTTCCCGGCGCTCGTTCCTGACGACCTGCGCGGTGGCGTAGCGAAGGCTCGGACCGATCTCGTCGGCGACGATCTCGATCTTCGAGCGCTTCTCACCGTCCTGGGTCTCCCAGGAGCGCTGATCGAGGCGGCCGGTCACGACGACGCGGCTGCCCTTGGTGATCGACTCGGCCACGTTCTCGGCCATCTGCTGCCAGGCCGTGACGTCGAAGAACGAGACCGCTTCTTCCCATTCGTTGGTGCTGCGGTTCTGCCAGCGGCGGTTGACCGCCAACCCGAAGGTGGCGACGGCCTGACCGCTGGACGTGAACCGGAGCTCGGGGTCGCGCGTGCAGTTGCCGACCACGGTGACGCTGTTTCCAGGTGCCATCTCGACTCTCCCTGGTTGCCCGGCTACGCCGGGGTCGCCTCGCCCAGCAGACCGCGGCGGGTGGCCTCGGCGTCGGGCAGGCGAATGGTCTTGTGGCGGACGACCTCGTCCGCGAGGTGGAGGACACGCTCGACCTCCGAGAGGTCACGACCTTCGGTCGCGATCTCGAGGACGACGTAGATGCCTTCCCACTTGTGGTTGATCTCGTAGGCGAACCGGCGCCGACCCCAACGGTCGGTCTTCTTCACGGTTCCGCCACCAGATTCGACGAGGCGGCCGACAGCCGCGAGTTGCTCGTTGACGACGGTGTCGTCGACATCGCCCTCGAAGATGATCATGAGTTCGTACGCTCGCACGGCGAGCATCACCTCCCTCTGGACCCGCACCCGAGTCATGACGCTCGGTGTGCCGGGGCCCCGCACGATGCGGAGCAGGGCTTCAACTGGACCGGAGGACCCTACCGGACGCCGGTGGGGTTTCCCAAGAGCACCCTCGCCTCACACCTCGGCGACGGTGCAGGGGGAGCCGAGCTCGATGGTGGAGCCCTCGACCAGGCCGAGGTCGGCCAGGCCACCCTTCGGCGTCTCGATGGCGTACCGGTAGGGCCCGTCGGCCGCGAACCGGGGACAGGCCTCGTCGACGGTGTCGGCCGGGCACGGGTCCATGTCGGCATCGGAGACGAACCGGCCCTGGCCGTCGTACCAGGCGATCGAAAGCTGGAGGAGGGTGTTGCGCATCCAGAACGCGCCGGAGGCGTCCTCGGGGAACGAGAAGACCATCCCTGCCGCCCCGCCCAGCTCGGGGTCGGTGACACCCATCAGCCCCTGGGCCCGCAGCGCCGAGGTGTCGGCCAGCCAGAGGCAGAGCTCCTCGGTCGTGCCGTCGGGCCGCGTGACGACCAGGGTGATCGTGTTGAACCCCTCGGGAGCGACCAGCTCCGACGCTGGGCCCGAGGTGGTGGTGGGCCCGGTCGATCCCTCCGAGCCGGACGAGCAGCCGGCGAGGACGACGACGAAGAAGGCGACGAGCGCGAGCGCCGCGGCGGCTCGCCGGGCGCGCTCCCGCGCCCGCTCCGCCGTCACGGCGTCGCGGTCACGGCAACGGCGCGGGGCTGCCGTAGAGGCCGGTGGCGTCGGCCTCGGCCGGCTTCTTGAGGTGGTAGCTCTCGGCGGCCGAGGGGAACGCACCGGTGCGCACGTCGTCGGCGTAGGCGCCCAGGGCTCGGGTGCCCTCGGCGCCGAGCTCGGCGTAACGACGCACGAACTTGGGGGTGATGCGGTCCTCGATGCCGAGCACGTCGTGGAACACGAGCACCTGACCGTCGGTGCCCGGACCGGCGCCGATGCCGACCGTCGGCACGTCGACGGACTCCGTGATCATCTGGCCGACCTCGTCGGGAACGCCCTCGACCACGATCGAGAAGCAGCCGGCGTGCTCGAGTGCCTTGGCATCGTCGACCAGGGCGAGCGCGGCCTCGTGCTTGCGGCCCTGGACCTTGAACCCGCCCATGGCGTTGACCGACTGCGGGGTGAGGCCGATGTGGCCCATCACCGGGATCTCGGCGTCGATCAGGGCCTCGATCATCGGGAGACGCTTGCGGCCGCCCTCGAGCTTCACCGCCTGGGCGCCGGCTCGGATGAGCCGAGCGGCGTTGCGCACGGTGTCCTCGACCGACACGTGGTAGCTGAGCCACGGCAGATCGGCCACGATCAGCGCCGACGGCTTCGCACGCGCCACTGCGGCGGTGTGGTGGACCATGTCGTCGACGGTGACCTGCAACGTGTCGTCGTAGCCGAGCACGACCATGGCAAGGCTGTCGCCCACCAGGATCATGTCGATGCCCGCGGCGTCAGCCATGCGGGCGCCCGGCGCGTCGTAGGCGGTCACCATCACCAACGGAACGTCCCCCCGGCGGACCTTGCGGCCCTGGACCGAAGGCACGGTGGTGCGTGCGCTCATCGGAGCCTCCTGACCCGTCCAGCGCCCCATGGCTGCCGGCGGTGCGATCACGGTACCCCCGTGGGGTTCTGGCATCAATGTGGCGGATGGCTCACCCCGTGGCCCGCCGCAGGTCAGCCGCCGCGACGGCCCACCGGGGTGGCCAGCGTGGTGGAGGTCGAGGTCGACGAGGTGGAGGCCGGAGGAGCGGTCGTGGTGGTCGCCGGGGCCTCCGTCGTGGACGTCGACGTCGATGACGTGCTGGCGGTGGACGCAGTGGTGGTCGGCGCCGACGCGGGACGCGGGAAGGGGCAGCTGTCGAGGCCGCCGGTAGCCTGAGCCATGTACTTCTGCCAGATCGTGGTGGGGAACGAGCCACCGGTGACCGACTTGCCGTGCACGTTCTTCATCAGCTTCGCCGTGCCGTCGGGATTGGCGTCGGGATAGCCCATCCAGACGGCGGTGGTGAGCTTGCAGGTGAACCCGGCGAACCAGGCGTCCTTGTACTCGTCGGTGGTGCCGGTCTTGCCGGCGACGGTCTGGCCCGGGATCTTGGCGGCGGTGCCGGTGCCACCCTCGACGACCTGGCTGAGCGCGTAGTTCACCGAGCCCGCCACCTTCTCGTCGAGCACCCGCTCGCGGGTCTCCTCGTGCTCGTAGAGCACGTTGCCGTCGGCGTCGGTGACCTTGGCCACGACGAAGGGATCGACGTGCTCGCCGCCGTCGGCGAGCGTCGAATAGGCCGAGGCCATGTCGTAGACGGACACGTCGGCGGTGCCGAGGGTGAGCGAGAGGTCGGGGTTCAACGGTGAGCGGATGCCCATCCGCTCGGCCATGGCCACCACGTTGGCGGGGCCGACGTCCTGCATGATCTGCACGAACGCCGTGTTCGACGACTTGGCCGTCGCCCCCACCATGTCGAGGGTGCCCTGGCTGGCGTCGGCGTAGTTCCCGACGACGTAGTCCTTGCCGTTGTCGGCGCCCTTGATGGTGAGCCTGGCCGGCGCGTTGTAGGTCTTCGACAGCGGCACGCCCTGGGCCATCGCCTCGGCGAGGGTGAACACCTTGAACGACGAGCCGGCCTGGCGGCCGGTGCCGCCACCCTCGGTCCCGACGGCCAGGTTCACCTTGGCGTAGGACTCGTCGCCGTTGTAGTCGCGGCCGCCGATCATGGCCCGCACCGCCCCGGTGTCGTCGATCGACACCAGCGCGGCGGCCGGATCGCCCGGCTGGTTCAGGGTCGACGTGACCGCCCCCATCGCCTGCTCCTGGTTCTCCATCGACAGGGTCGTGTAGACCCGCAGCCCGCCGCCGTAGACCTGGGCGTCGGTGAACCCACCTCCCGCTGGCTTGGGGGTCGTGAGCCAGTGGCGGACGTACTCGACGTAGTACTCGGTGCCCCAGTCCGGGTTGCGGATCCGCCCGAAGTTCGTGCGGGTCGAGCGGGGCCGGACGTCGTCCCACCCGCTGGCGGCGGCGACGTCGTACTCGGCCTGGGTGATGTCCCCGGTCTCCACCATCGCCTGGAGCACGGAGTTGCGGCGGAAGACCGCGGTGGCCCGGTTCGACGCGAACTTCGGGTCCTCGGGGGACAACTGGGCGTCGGCGGTCTCGGGGGACCGGATCAGCCCGGCGAGGTAGGCGGCCTGGGTCAACGTGATCTGGTCGACCGACCGGTCGAAGTAGGCACGCGAGGCCGCCTCGACGCCGTAGGCGCCGCGCCCGAAGTAGATGGTGTTGAGGTACCGGGTGAGGATCTCCTGCTTGGTGAGCTCGCGCTCGAGCTTCACCGCCAGCGCCGCCTCCTTGATCTTGCGGGTGACGGTGCGCTCCTGGGTCAGGTACACGTTCTTCACGTACTGCTGGGTGATCGTCGACCCGCCCTGCTGCACGTCCTCGGCCCGGAAGTTGGCCCACAGGGCCCGCACGATGCCGACCGGGTCGACGCCGCCGTGGTCGTAGTAGGTGCGGTCCTCGGCGGCGAGGACGGCATCGACGAGCACCGTCGGGATCTGGGCGTAGGTGACGTTGACGCGGTCCTCGCTGCCCGAGAGCTGGGCGATGGAGTTGTCCCGGTTGCAGTCGGTGGTGACGTCGGAGGCGCAGAAGAACGACGTCTGCGGCAGGGGCGGGTCCTCGTCGGGCAGGGGGACCTGGGTGAACAGGTAGCCGGCCCCG
>DATDIY010000324.1:0-6285 GCA_036520815.1 Acidimicrobiales bacterium | reverse complement strand
CTCGGCGGTCGGCGCCGCGCAGTAGTCGGTCACCGCCCGCACGGCGGCGTCGGCAGCCGCCGCGGCCGAGCGCAGGTTCGGTTCCAGCACGTCGACGACGACCTCGGTCACCGCCGCCTGCCGATCGGTCGACACCGGCGCGGCCCCACCGTCGCCGCCATCCCCACCGTCGGAGCCGCCGCTGCTGCAGGCGCTGCCCACCAACGCCAGCGCCATCACAACGACGACCGCTGTCGTGAGCTTGGCGCGCCGGCGATGTCGGCGAGGATCGGGTCGATCGAGGGTGAGGGTCACAGCGTCTCCAGGTAGGCGATCAGCGCGGCGCGCTGGTCCGCGTTCAGGGCGAGGAAGGCCCGCTTCGACGCCTCGGCCTCGCCGCCGTGCCACAGGATCGCCTCGGTGAGGTTCCGGGCCCGGCCGTCGTGGAGGAACCGGGTGTGGCCGTTCACCGTCTCGGTCAGCCCGATCCCCCACAGCGGGGCGGTGCGCCACTCCTGACCGTCGGCCTCACCGTCGGGACGGCCGTCGGCAAGGCCCTCGCCCATGTCGTGCAGGAGCAGGTCGGTGTAGGCGTGGATGGTCTGGTTGGCCAACGCCTCCACGTCGGAGTCGCCCGTCGTCATCGTGGGCGTGTGGCACGACGCGCACCCCGACCGGGCGAACAGCTCGGCGCCCTTGGCGTCGGAACCATCGGTCGCCGGGCGCCGCTTCGGCACGGCGATGACCCGCGTGTAGAACACGACCGACTCGAAGGTCCGCTCGTCGACCTCCGGATCACCGCCGGCGATGGCCTGCTGGCAGGCGAGCTGCACCGGGCTGCAGTCCTGGTTCGGGAACACGGGCGAGGTGACGCCGAGGTCGCCGTGGAACGCACCGGCGGTCTGCTGGGCCACCGACGCCACGTTGGCCTTCCACCCGAACCGACCGAGGCGCTCCTCGCCGGTCACCGGGTCGACCACCCGGTTGGGCCGCCCGGAGATGCCGTCGCCGTCGCCGTCGGTGTCATCGGGATCGGCGGCGGCGGCGAGGATCTGCTCCTCGGGCACCGCCTCGAGCAGACCCATGCCGATCGTGGCCGGAGCGATCCGGGGCGAGATCAACACGCCGTCGCTCACCGGCCCGTAGGCGGGATCGTCGATCGTGTAGGTCGGGGCGAGCAGCGAGTACGGGGTGCCGTCGTCGAAGGTTCCCTCCACCTCGACGTAGCTGATCCCCATCGACCCCTCGGCATCGACCCCGGGGATGGACTTGTCCTGCAGCTGCCCGCCGTAGTTCGGATCGGGGTTGCCCTCCGCCGGGCCGTTGCCGGTGCCGCCGTCGGAGTCGAAGCCGGGAACGCTCAACCGGAACAACAGACCCGGCCGCTTGGGATCCGCTTCGTCGGGTGGCTCGGCCCGACCGTCGAGCACGTGGCAGCTGGCGCACGCCTCGGCGTTGAACAGCGGCCCCAGACCGTCGCGGCTCGTCGTCGACGCCGGCGCGATCACCCACTTCTGGGTGAAGAAGCTGTCGCCCACCTCGAAGCGCCCGCGCTCGGAGCCGGGCAGCGACCGGTTGGGCAGGCTGAAGGCGTTGCGGTTGCTCGTGGAGGTGGAGCCGGTGCCGCCCAGATCGGTGGCCAGCAGGTCGGCGAGGGGAACCTCGGCGGAGCGATCGTCGGATCCCGAGCTGCACGCCGACACCACCAGCACCACGAGCGCGAGCAGGGGCGCGCCCGCCAGCAGGAACGCCACGAGGGGGAGCCGGCGGCGCCGACTCCCCCTCGTATCCACGGTTCCCGCGGCCGTGTCGGCCGCCCATCGGGTCATCTCGTCACGAGACCTCTCGTCACGAGACCTCGATGGTCAGGCCCAGAGCATCGGCGGCATCGACGAAGTCGTCGGTCTGGGTGCTCAGCAGCTCGGTGGCCGTGAGGATGGCGACCCGCCCGGGGGAGGAGTCGGCCGCTTCGGGGGTCAGGTTCGAGTCGAACGGGCCGGGGATCTCCTCCAGCTGCGCCAGTGCGGCGTCGATGTCGCCGGTCGTGGTCTCCGCCAGGGTGGCGTCGACGCTCTCCACCAGCTCGACCAGGCCGGGCCCGTCGGAGGCTCCCGGGTACTCCCCGGACCACACGTTGGCGATGCCCTGCTCGTTGGCCACGAGGTCGGCGAGGGTGTTGTCGGAGAAGCAGGAGTGCTCGTTCTCCTGGTCCCGCTCGTCGTAGGCCACCAGCATGCGCTCGCCGGCCAGCTCGCCCCGACCCAGCTCACCGATGCCGGTGATGATGTGCGTCAGCGACTCGTCGGTCGGCAGGGCGAGGAACTCGGCGCGGTAGTTGTCCGAGCCCGACGGATCCCACGCCTCGGTCACGGTGGTGAGGTCGCTGATCAGCCCGTCGGTCACCGTGGTCAGGTAGGTCGAGCGGCGATCGGCGTTGGCACCGGTCGTGTAGTCGGTGACGGGGCGGGCGCCGGGGCCGGTGGCGCTGAGGTCCTGACCCCACAGGAGGAACTCGATCGCGTGCCAGCCGGTGCTGATGTTGGTCTCGCCACCCTCTTCGTTGGCGGTGGTGAGGACCTCGGCGGTGATGGTGGGATAGGTGGCGACATCGTTGATGATGCCGGCGGTCGGGTTGCCCTCGACGTAGTCGATGTAGGCCTCGTCGAGGGGCCAGGCGTTGATCAGCCCCTCCGGCGCGTCCTCCTCGTTGTCGATCGGGCCGCCGTAGAAGCGGAACGCCTCGGTGAGCCCGTAGTCGTCGCGGGCGTCGAGCCAGGCCTGCTTGGCGGCGCCGAGGGTGGCGTCGGTCGGGGAGGCGACGAACGCCTCGATAGAGCTCTGCATCGCGGTGGCCGACGTGAGGCTGGCGTCGTAGGTGGCGTACACGCCGTCGGCGTAGTGCTCGACCACCTCGGTGGCGAGGGCCGCGTCGTAGGCGCCGGTCTCGGCCGGCGCGGTGGTGGTCGTGCTGTCGGCGCCGTCGCTGTCGCTGCTGCACGCCGCCAGGACGAGCAGCGCCGCCGCCATCGCGGCCAGGGCCACGCGCCCCAGCTGCAGGGTCGATCGCTTTTCCGTCATCTTGTTCTCACCGAGCTTTCTCGCCGTGGCTCTTCGCCGTCAGATCAGGTGTCAGGCGAACCTAACAGAGGATCATGAGCATGGCGAAGCCCGAAGGTTCGCGGTTGATGACGACCGTTCACCCTCCCGCAATCGGCGCGCGTACTGGTCGTCCCAGCGGCCGTTTCGCGCGGCGCTTCGCGGGCTTCGGGATCTGCCGCGCGTGTTGGTCGTCCCAGCAACCATTTCGCGCGTGGGTTCGGAAGCGTTCGCCGGGGGAGGACGGGCTGTCTCACCCTCGCGCTTGGATGGATGGCCATGGATCCCGAACTCGACCGTCGCCTCCAGCAGATCGCGGAGAGCCAGCACGGCCTGATCGAGCGCCGTCAGGCTGCCGACGCGGGCGCGAGCCGATCGATGCTCCGCCACCGGACCGACATCGGAGAGTGGGAACGGCTGCCTGGAGGTGTGCTCCGCCGCACGGGAAGCCCATCCTCGGACCAGCAGGCGGCCATGGCATCCGTTCTCGCGGTCGGGCCAGGCGCTGCGCTCTCGCATGCCAGCGGGGCCGCGCTGTGGGCCTTCCCCGGCTACCGACTGCTGCCCTGTCACGTCACGATCGGCGGCGTCGCCGGGCGGCGCGCCTCGATCGATGCTCGTGTCCACCGGACGGGCTTCCTGCCGCCGCACCACGTCACCACGATCGACGGAATTCCAGTGCTCACGCCGTCTCGCCTGCTGTTCCAACTCGCGGCTGCCAGTTCCGTTCGGCGCATGGAGATGCTGACCGAGAAGGCGTGGTCCCGCCGTCTGGTCAGCGGCCGCTCGCTGCACGGGATGCTCGACGAGCTGTCCCGACACGGGCGCAAGGGCCTGAAGGTCATGCGCGAGGTTCTCGCTGAGCGACCGGTGGACTACGTGCCGCCGGAGAGCAACCTCGAGGCGCGCGTCGAGTCCCTCCTACGTGATCACGGACTGCCCGAGATGCGGCGCCAGGTCGAGCTCGGCGGAAGGGAGTGGCTCGGTCGGGTCGACTTCGTGGCCGCCGACCTCCCACTGGTCGTGTTCGTCGACGGCGAGCGTTGGCACTCGAGCCTCCTCGATCGTGCCGCCGACGCCCGGCAGCAGGCCGAGCTCGAAGCTGCGGGGTTCGTCGTCGTCCGAATCCCCGAGTACGACGTCTGGCACTCGGTCCCCGCGTTCGTCGACCGCGTCCGAGCCGGCTACCGCCGAGCCCGTCGCCTCGCCAGTTGAGCCTTCGGGATTCGGCGCGCGTTCTGGTCGTCCCAGCGACCATTTCGCGCGTCGCTTCGTCAGCTTGGGACTGTCGTAGGTTCGCCTCGGTCGTCTAGGTTGAACCGCCCTATGGATCGCACTCTCGTCATCTGCAAGCCCGACGCCGTCGAGCGTGGCCTCGTCGGGGAGATCATCGGCCGGTTCGAGCGCCGCAACCTCACCATCGCGGCCGCCGAGCTGCGCACGATCGAGGTCGAGACGGCCGCCGTCCACTACGAAGAGCACCAGGGCAAGCCCTTCTACGACGACCTGGTCGCCTTCATCACCCGGGGCCCCGCCCTCATCGCCGTGATCGAGGGCCCGGAGGACACCTGGAAGGTCGTCCGCACGATGATGGGCGCCACCAACCCCCGCGACTCGGCCCCCGGCACGATCCGCGGCGACCTCGGCATCCTCTTCACCGAGAACCTCATCCACGGCAGCGACAGCCTCGAGTCCGCCAACCGCGAGATCGACATCTTCTTCCCGGGCCTCTGAAGTTGCCCTCGAGCAACCCCCGGGTACCCTGGGCGGGCTGTGGATCCCGGCGGAGATGACGAGGCGAGCGACCGCGCCGTCGCCTAGCCTGTCCCGCAGCACATCGCCCGCGTTCTCAGCCGGGAGGCTCCGCATGGCCGGACAAGTCTTTTCCTCCCTGTCAGGGATCATGGGTCGCGACATGGCGGTCGATCTCGGCACCGCCAACACCCTCGTCTACGTGCGGGGCGAGGGCATCGTCCTCAACGAGCCGTCCGTGGTGGCGGTGAACGTGAAGGACGGCAAGCCCGTCGCCGTCGGCTCGGAGGCCAAGCGGATGATCGGCCGCACGCCGGCCCACATCCAGGCCATCCGGCCGCTGAAGGACGGCGTCATCGCCGACTTCGACATCTGCGAGAAGATGCTGCGCTACTTCATCCAGAAGGTGCACACCTCGAAGTGGTCGAAGCCCCGCATGGTCATCTGCGTGCCGTCGGGCATCACCCCGGTCGAGCAGCGTGCCGTGCAGGAAGCGGCCGAGTTCGCCGGCGCCCGCAAGCCCGCCTACATCATCGAGGAGCCGATGGCCGCCGCCATCGGGGCCGGGCTCCCCGTGCAGGAACCGACCGGAAACATGATCGTCGACATCGGCGGTGGCACCACCGAGGTGGCGGTCATCTCCCTCGGCGGCGTGGTCACCTCCCAGTCGGCCCGCGTCGGTGGCGACGAGCTCGACAACGCCATCGTGCAGTTCATCAAGAAGGAGTACAGCCTGGCGCTGGGCGAGCGCACGGCCGAAGAGGTCAAGGTGGCGCTGGGTTCGGCCTGGCCCCTCGAGACCGAGCTCCACGCCGAGATCCGCGGCCGTGACCTCGTCACCGGCCTGCCCAAGACGATCGTCACCACCACCGAAGAGATCCGCGAAGCCATCGACGAGCCCGTCTCGGCGATCGTCGACGCGGTCAAGGTCACCCTCGACAAGACGCCGCCCGAGCTCGCCGCCGACATCATGGAACAGGGCATCGTCCTGGCCGGTGGCGGCGCGCTGCTCAACGGGCTCGACGCCCGGCTCGAGCACGAGACCGGCATGCCGATCGTGATCGCACCGAACCCCCTCTTCTCGGTGGCGATCGGCTCGGGCCAGTCGCTCGAGGAGTTCGACGCCCTGAAGGGCGTGCTGTTCTCGTCGACCATCAACTGAGTCGGCGCCGTCGCCCGTGGCCCTCAGCACGCGTCGAAGCGGGCGCACCCGGTTCACGATCCTGCTGCTGGTCCTGACCGCGGTGACCCTGCTCACCCTCGACGGCCGCGGGTTCGGCCCCATCGACTCGGCCCGCAGCGCCATCCTCTCCGCGCTCGCGCCGGTCGGCGACGCCGCCAGCGCCGTGGTCGAGCCCATCGGCAACGCCTGGGACAGCGCCTTCCGCCAGAGCGACCTCCAGGCCGAGAACGAGCGCCTCCGCGAGGACAACGACCGGCTCCAGGGTGAGGTGCTCG
>DATDIY010000323.1:0-3283 GCA_036520815.1 Acidimicrobiales bacterium | reverse complement strand
GACACCGACCTCGGCCACCAGCTTCACGTGCACCCGCGCCTGGTTGTTGGCGTTCTTCAGGTCGTGGATCAGCTGGGCCAGATCCTCGATCGAGTAGATGTCGTGGTGCGGCGGCGGCGAGATGAGCCCGACGCCCGGAGTGGAGTGCCGAGTGGCGGCGATCCACGGGTACACCTTGTGCCCTGGCAGCTGGCCGCCCTCACCGGGCTTGGCTCCCTGCGCCATCTTGATCTGGATGTCATCGGCGTTGACGAGGTACTCGCTGGTGACACCGAACCGGCCCGACGCGACCTGCTTGATCGCCGAGCGCTTCGAGTCGCCGTTGGGGAGCGCCTCGAATCGGATCGGGTCCTCGCCGCCCTCGCCGGTGTTCGACTTCCCGCCCAGGCGGTTCATGGCGATGGCGAGGGTCTCGTGGGCCTCGGCCGAGATGGAGCCGTACGACATGGCACCGGTGGAGAACCGCTTCACGATCTCGCTGACCGGTTCCACCTCCTCGAGCGCGACGGGCGTGCGCTCCTCCGTCCTGAACTCGAACAGCCCCCGGAGGGTGGCGAGCTGGCGGGCCTGGTCGTCGACGCGCCTCGTGTACTCCTTGAACACGTCGTAGCGACCGGTGCGGGTGGAGTGCTGCAGCTTGTAGACGGTCTCGGGGTTGAAGAGGTGGTACTCCCCTTCCCGTCGCCACTGGTACTCGCCACCGACCTCGAGGGTGCGGTGGGCCCGCTCGGCGGGGTTGGGCGGAAACGCGAGCAGATGGCGTCGGGCCACCTCGACGGCGATCTCGTCGAGCCCGATGCCTCCGAGGCGGCTCACCGTGCCGGTGAAGAACTCGTCGACGAGATCGTGCGAGAGCCCGACCGCCTCGAAGATCTGGGCGCCGGTGTAGGAGGCCACGGTGGAGATGCCCATCTTCGACATCACCTTCAGCACGCCCTTGCTGGCCGCCTTGATGTAGTTGGCGATGGCCTTGGTGGGATCGTGCATCTCCGTGACGCCCTCGGCGATGCGGTCCTCGATCGTCTCGAACGCCAGATAAGGGTTGATGGCGGCGGCGCCGTATCCGAGCAGGAGGCACATGTGGTGCACCTCGCGGGCCTCGCCGGTCTCGACGACCAGCCCGACCTGGGTGCGGGTCTTCTCCCGGATGAGGTGGTGGTGCACGGCAGCGGTGAACAGCAGCGACGGGATCGGCGCCATGTCGGCGTCGGCGTCCCGGTCGGACAGCACGAGGATGGTCGCGCCGGCATCGATGGCGTCGGTGGCCTTGCGACGCACCTGCTCGAGCGCCTTGCGCAGACCCTCACCGCCGCCGGCGACCGGGTAGAGGCAGGGGATCACGACGGTGTGGAAGTCCGACATGCCGTCGTAGTCGTTGATGTGCACGAGCTTGGCCAGCTCGTCGTTGTCGATGACCGGCCGGGGCACGTGGATCTGCCGACACGACGAGGGCTGCGGGTTGAGCAGGTTGCCCTCCGGCCCGAGCGTGCCTCCGAGCGCGGTGACGAGCTCTTCGCGGATGGCGTCGAGGGGTGGGTTGGTGACCTGGGCGAACAGCTGTGAGAAGTAGTCGAAGAGCAGCCGCGACTTCTCCGACAGCACCGCGATCGGCGTGTCGGTGCCCATGGAGCCGATCGGCTCTGCGCCGGTGCGCGCCATCGGGTCGAGGAGGATCTTGAGCTCTTCGGTGGTGTACCCGAACACCTGCTGGCGCTGCACGACGGACTGGTGGGGTCGCAGCGTGTGCGGCCGCGAAGGCAGGGAGTCGAGGGCGACCTGGTTGGTGTTGAGCCAGTCGCCGTACGGGTGGGCGTCGGCCAGGCGCTGCTTGATCTCGTGGTCGCCGATGATGCGGCCGGCGTGGGTGTCGACGAGGAACATGCGGCCCGGCTGCAGCCGGCCCTTCCGCACGACCCTCGACGGCTCGACGTCGATGACCCCGACCTCCGACGCCATGATCACGAGGCCGTCGTCGGTGACCCAGTAGCGCGAGGGACGAAGGCCGTTGCGGTCGAGCACGGCGCCGATCACGGTGCCGTCGGTGAACGCGATCGAGGCGGGGCCGTCCCACGGCTCCATGAGCGAGGCGTGGTAGCGGTAGAAGTCCCGCTTCGCCTTCGGCATCGAGGGCTGGTGCTCCCATGCCTCGGGGATCATCATCAGCACGGCGTGGGGCAGCTCGTAGCCACCCATGTGGAGCAGCTCGAGCGCCTCGTCGAAGGTCGCCGAGTCGGAGGCGGCGTCGGTGCAGATCGGGAAGATCCGGTCGAGCTCGCCGGGCAGCAACTTGGTCTGCAGCAGCGCCTCGCGTGCCCGCATCCAGTTGCGGTTGCCCTGGACGGTGTTGATCTCACCGTTGTGAGCGACATAGCGGAACGGGTGCGCCAGGGGCCACGACGGGAACGTGTTGGTGGAGAACCGGGAGTGCACCAGCGCGAGAGCGGACTCGACTCGGGTGTCGACCAGATCGGGGAAGAAGGCCGGGAGCTGACCGGTCGTGAGCATGCCCTTGTAGACGAGCGTGCGACACGACAGCGACGGGAAGTAGACGCCGCCCGGAGCCAGGCTGCGAAGCTCGTTCTCGACCCGCTTGCGAACGATGAAGGCCCGCCGCTCGAGGGTCTCGTCGGCGAGGCCGTCGCCGGCCAGGAACGGCTGACGGAACACCGGCTCGACGTCACGGGCCATCGACCCGATCATCGAGTCGTCGAACGGCACGTCGCGCCAGCCGAGCACCCGGAGGCCCTCACTGGCCACGATCTTCTCGATGGCCTCGACGGCCTCGGCGGTCGTGTCCGGCTCGCTCGGAAGGAAGGCGATGCCCGTCGCGTAGTGACCCTCGGGCGGGAGCTTGAACTTCACCACGTCGCGGAAGAACCGGTCAGGGATCTGCAGCAGGATGCCGGCGCCGTCACCAGTGTTGGGCTCGGCGCCGGCCGCGCCCCGGTGATCGAGGTTGCAGAGCGCTCCGAGGCCGTGCTTCACGATCTCGTGGCTCCGCAGGCCCTTCATGTGCACCACGAAGCTGACGCCGCAGGCGTCGTGCTCGAAGCGGGGGTCGTAGAGCCCCTGGGGCGCGGGGAAACCAGCGAGGCGATCCGTGGGCATGCGTCATTCCTACACAGGCGAGGGTGGACTCCCCGAAGGGAGCCGGTGGGTACGAATCCACGGCCCGCGGGGACGACGCTGGCCCCGCCGTGAGTCGTACGAGGGTACACGGCCCGCCCGAGATCGGGCCATTTCCAGTGCCGTGCGGGCTGCCGTGCCCGCCACCCCCGGTAGG
>DATDIY010000322.1:0-5644 GCA_036520815.1 Acidimicrobiales bacterium | reverse complement strand
TGGCTGTTCCCGACCAGCGCTCCCCTCGATGTCGTAGGTGCCGAGAAGGTCTGGGTCTTCAACCCGGGCGACACCGACGTGCAGGTGCGGGTGCAGGTGCAGCTCGACGAGCCGGGGGTGAACGGCACGGTGGAGCCGTTCGAGCAGAACGTCCCCGCCCATCGGGCCGTGCCGATCACGATCATCGACAGCGATGACGACCCCGCCAACGACCGGGTGCCCAAGGGCGTGCCCCACTGGGTCCTGGTGCAATCGACCGATGGTGCCGACATCGTCGCCCAGCGCATGCTCACCGGCACCGATCTGCGCGGCGTCAGCTACGCCATCGGCATCCCGGTGGTGGCGACCCGCTGGCTGCTGCCGGTGGCCGGGGCCGCCGCCGTCGGGAGCTCCCTGGTGGCGGTCGCGAACCCATCGGCCACGGAGACGGCGACGGTGACCCTCCGCCGGCAGGGCGGCGGCTCGGTCAGTGACGTCGAGAGCGCCATCGAGATCCCGCCCGGAGAGTTTCGGATGCTCGACCTGGTGAGGGCCGGGCTCACCGAGGGCGCCATGTCCGCCGAGGTGGTCAGCGACCACCCCGTCGTCGTCGGCCAGTGGATCGGGTTCAGCTCGCCGAGCGACATCGCCACCCCCCTCGGGATCCCCGTGGTCGGCACCCTCGGCCTGCCGTTCGACCTGATCGCTCCCGGCGTCGCGTCCGGCGAGCTCGACACCGCACCGCTCCCGTCCGACGACACGCTGGTCGACCCGGCGAGCGTTCCCACCGAGACGACGCCCGAGGGCTGAGCGGTGGAGCGGTTGCTGATCGCCCTCGGTCTCGTCGTGGTGGCGGTGGTGGTGGCGCTCGTGCTGCAGCGGCGGCGGTCGGCTCCGCCCACCACGGCGGAGTGGCACGTGCCGATCCAGCTCGACCGGACCGACTTCGCCCGCCCCGAGGCCCCGTGGCTGGTGGCGGTGTTCACCTCGGCGACGTGCGACGCCTGTGCGGGCGTGTGGGAGCGGGCCGTGGCCCTCGATGCCGGTCCGTCAGGCCCCGTGGCGGTGCAGCAGGTCGAGGCCGTGGCCGACCGGGAGCTGCAGCGCCGTTACGGCATCGACGCGGTCCCCCTCGTCGTGCTCGCCGACGCCGAGGGGATCGTGCGGTGGCACGTCACCGGCCCGGTGACGGCGACCGATCTGTGGGCGGCGGTCGCTGAGGCCCGCGAGCCCGGCTCGACCCCACCGGGCTGCACCTCGCACGACTGACGCGCAGGAAGGGGCCGGTGGGGGTGAGCGGCTGAACTCTCAGACGTCGGTGGGGGGCTCGGTGTGGGGGAAGCTGCCCGCACCCAGGCTCTCGCCCGGCTGGGCCGACGGCGCGCTCATGGCGGCGATGCTGTGCGGGTTGGCCGAGGTGGAACCGGCCCGGGCCAGCTCCAGCAGACGGGTGACCTCGGTGCCCTCGATGGTCTCGTGCTCCAGCAGGGCGCGAGCGACGAGGTCGAGACCGTGGCGGTTCTCGGTGAGGGTGGCGCGGCACCGTTCCTGGGCCTCGCGCAGGATCCGCTCGACCTCCTCGTCGATCACCCGGGCGGTGTCGTCGGAGTAGTCGCGGGTGTGCATGAGGTCCTCGCCGAGGAAGACCTGGCCCTGCGAGCCCCACGCCATGGGTCCGACCCGGGAGCTCATGCCCCATTCGCGGACCATCTTGCGGGCCAGCTCGGTGGCACCGACGAGGTCGTTGTTGGCCCCGGTGGACACCACGCCGAACACGAGCTCCTCGGCGATGCGTCCGCCCATGCGGACCACGAGGGAGTCCTCGATGTAGTCCTGGCGGTAGATGTGGCGCTCCTCGGTCGGGAGCTGCATCGTGACGCCGAGGGCCATCCCCGACGGGATGATGGTGACCTTGTGGAGCGGATCGGCCGTGGGCAGCACGGCGGCCGACACGGCGTGGCCAGCCTCGTGGTAGGCGATGGCTTCCTTCTCGAGGTCCGACAGCGCCATCGATTCACGGCGCTGGCCCATGAGGACGCGGTCCCGGGCCTCCTCGAAGTGGCGCTTGTGGATCTCGGAGTCCCCGGCCCGCACCGCGAACAGGGCAGCCTCGTTGACCAGGTTGGACAGGTCGGCGCCGCTCATGCCGGGGGTGCCGCGGGCGACGAGGTCGAGGTCGACGTCGGGGGCCATGCGCTTGTGGCGCACGTGCACGTCGAGGATCTGGCGGCGGTCGTCGAGCTCGGGCAGCGGGACCACCACCTGGCGGTCGAAGCGGCCCGGGCGCAGCAGCGCGGGGTCGAGGATGTCGGGGCGGTTGGTGGCCGCCATCATCACGATGCCGGTGGTGACCTCGAAGCCGTCCATCTCGGCGAGCATCTGGTTGAGCGTCTGCTCCCGCTCGTCGTGGCCGCCACCGAGACCGGCGCCGCGCTTGCGGCCGATGGAGTCGATCTCGTCGACGAAGATGATCGCTCGTCCCATCTTGCGGGCGGTCTGGAACAGGTCGCGGACCCGGCTGGCGCCGACGCCGACGAACATCTCCATGAAGTCGGAGCCGGTGACCGACAGGAACGGCACGCCGGCCTCGCCGGCGACGGCCCGGGCGATCAGGGTCTTGCCGGTGCCGGGGGGACCGACGAGCAGCACGCCCTTGGGGATGCGGGCCCCGATCTCGCCGAACTTCTCGGGGTGCTTGAGGAAGTCGACGACCTCGGTGATGTCCTTCTTCACGCCTTCGTAGCCGGCGACGTCGGCGAAGGTGGTGCCGGGACGTTCCGACGAGTAGGTCTTGGCCTTGCTGCGGCCGATGGACATGATGCCGCCCATCTGGCCCTGCGCCCGGCGTTGCATCCACACGAAGAAGCCGATGAGCAGCGCCACGGGCAAGAGCAACGGAAGCAGGGTGCTCCAGAGGTTCTCGGTCGGGGTCGAGAACTCGACGCCCTTCTCGGTCATCAGCGCCTGGTCCGCGTCGGAGGGCTGGAGCGGTCCGGTGGTGGAGAAGTTGCTGCCGTTGTCGAGGGAGCCCGAGATGTTCCCGTTGGCGTTGTTGAAGGTGGCGTCGGAGACCTCGTCGGCCGTGAGCTTGGTCAGGAAGTCGCCGTAGCTGATCTGGTCGGTGGGGGTGGAGGAGGCCAGGATCTGCAGGAGGATGGCGGCCACGACCACTGCGACCAGCACGAGGATCGTCCACCGCGGCCAACCCTGGTCGGAGCTGAAGCGGCCGCTCCCGCGGCTCTCACCGCGCTCACCGTTGGGTGGGGTGGGGGTCTCGGGACTCATGCTGCAAGCCTAGATGGCGCCGCTGAAAATCCCTGTCAGCTGGCGGTGAGGTGACCGGCCAGCGCGGCGGTGCCGTAGCGGCGGTCGAGGAGTTGCCAGCCGCGGGGGACCACCAGGTTGTCCGAGTGGCGGTGGCACACGTCGTAGTACGCCGGGTGGGCTTCGTCGGCGAGGGGCTCCAGCTCGACCGTGCTGTTGGCGTAGTCGTAGCCGAGGGTGGCGCGGGCAGGTTCGCTGCAGCCGGGACGGGCGCACGAGCGGGTCATGGGCCGAAGGTACCGTCCGGCGCGGCGAAGGACGTGGACCGCTCCCAGTACTCTCGTGGCCCGTGACACCCGCCAAGCGCAAGGGCTCTCGGGTCACCCCGAAGAAGCACACGCCCGCCAAGCCCTCGCCGACCTCCACTTCGAAGCGAACGAAGGGGCGGGTGCCGGTCGCCGAGCCGGGCTCGAAGTCGGCTCGCCGGGCCGGGCGCGAACCCGATCCCGCTCCGGTGCCGGAGTCGGAGTCGAGCGTTCCGTGGTGGAAGGCCCTGATCACACCCAGGCCGGCACCCACCCGCAGCGACACCGAGGTGGTCGAGAAGGCGGAGGTCCTCGGCGCCGACGACCAGCCGGTCGCCAAGCGGGCCTTCACCGGCTGGCGCGTCGCCCTGGTGTTCCTCGGCGCCCAGGTCGCCGGGATGATCGCCTTCGGCATCGCCCAGGGAGCCACCGACTACGACTTCCAGATCCCGCCCGGCACCGGGGCAGCGGTGGGTCAGGCGGTCGGGCAGGCGGCCACGGGCCAGGCGATCGACATCGCCGTCTCCCCGCCGATCTGGCTCACGATGCTCATGCAACTGCCGCTGTGGGCGGTGCTCGGCGGGGTTCCGGTCTACCTGGCGATCACCCGGGGCAAGGGTGTGGTCGCCGAGCTCGGCCTCCGGATGAAGGCGATCGACGTGCCGGTCGGTCTCGCCGTCGGAGCCGCCTGCCAGCTGGTGATGGTGCCGGCGCTGTACTGGCTCGTGTTCAAGGCCATCGGGGTCAAGGACGTGAGCGCCGAGGCCCGTGAGCTCACCGACCGGGCCACCGACCCGCTGTCGATCCTGCTGGTGTTCGTCATCGTCATCGTCGGGGCCCCGGTGGCCGAGGAGCTCTTCTTCCGGGGCATGGCGCAACGCACCTTCCTCCACAAGCTGCAGCCCCGTTGGGCGATCCTCGCCTCGGCCGCGTTCTTCGCCATGTCGCACTTCCAGCCGCTGCAGTTCCCGGCGTTGCTGGTCTTCGGGCTGATCCTCGGTTACATGGCGTGGAAGGCGGAGCGTCTGGGCCCGGCGATCTGGGCCCACGTCGGGTTCAACCTCGTCACCGCGGTCGGCCTCATCTTTCACGTCGGCTGGTGGTGATCCCCGATCGCGGATGACCGCGGCGGCGGGGCCGCCGGTGCCACGATGGGGCGGTCATGATCGACGACGCCGCCGCGCCCCCCGACTCCGTCGCGCCGTCCGAGGGCTCCGTCGACACCGACGATCCGATCGTGGTCGGCCTCGGTCGGGCGATCGACCCCCCGGGTCGTGCCCGCCGGGCCTTGGCGTGGCCGGGCACCGCCGTGCGGAGGGCGGGGGCGTGGGGCATCGAGTCGTGGATCTCACTGGCGATCGTCGTCGGCTGCGTGAGCTTCGTCTTCGTCCAGCTCGGCCCGGCCAACATCTTCTCGAGCTCGACCCCCGCTGGCGGCGACATGGGCGCCCACGTGTGGGGTCCTGCCTACCTGCGCGACAACCTGTTGCCGTCGCTGCGCCTCACGGGCTGGACCCCCGACTGGTACGCCGGCTTCCCCGCGTTCCAGTTCTACATGGTGCTCCCGTCGCTCGCGATCGCCCTGCTCAGCTTCCTCATCCCCTACGGGGTGGCGTTCAAGCTGGTTGCCATCAGCGGGCTGTTGTCGCTGCCGGTCGCCTGTTGGGCGTTCGGGCGGCTGACCCGTCTGCCGTTCCCCGGGCCACCGCTGCTGGCGGTCGGCGCAACCGCGTTCCTCTTCGACCGCTCCTTCTCGATCTACGGCGGCAACATCGCCTCGACGATGGCGGGGGAGTTCGCCTTCTCCATCTCGTTGAGCTTCGCCGTGCTGTTCCTCGGTGTGGTGGGCCGGGGGATGGAGAACGGCAAGCACCGGGCGTTGGCAGCGGTGCTGTTCGCTCTCACCATGCTCTGCCACATCATCCCGGGGATCTTCGCCATCGCCGGCGCGACGGTGTGGTTCCTCGTCTCGCTCATCCGCCGGTCCGGCGTCGTCACGCGCCTCTGGTGGCTCGTCAGCGCCGGGCTCGTGGGCGCGGCGCTCACGGCCTGGTGGCTGCTGCCCTTCTACCTGCGCTCGGCCTACATGAACGCCA
>DATDIY010000321.1:0-5606 GCA_036520815.1 Acidimicrobiales bacterium | reverse complement strand
TGACCTCGGCCTCGAAGACCCGCCCGTACCACTCGGCGAAGCGGTCGAGGTCGGTCGTGAGCGTCGCCACGTGGTTGAAGCCGTTGGTGATGGGCACGGTCGCCTCCTGGAGCCCTGGGTCGACGCGTGGGGCGCCGGACGTCGGCCAGACGCTACGACCTCGACCGCACTCGAGGTCAAGGGGCATCGGGCGGAGCCGGTCAGAAGGGGAGCGCGACCTCGTGGGGCAGCAGCTGGTAGGCCGGGTTCAGCAGCGCCAGCTGGTTGCGGGTCTCGGCCACCGTGCCCTCGACCACGAGGCGGGCACCGAGCTTCACCCCGCCGATCGAACGGCGCCCCAGGAACACCACGGTGATGCCCCCGGTGCCGTCGACGAGGGTGAGCTCGAGGCTCTGGATCTTCTCGGACCAGGGCTGGATGCGCAGCGCCTTGATCCGCCCCGCCACCTTCACCCGTGCCCGCCACTCGACGGTACCGATCGGGATGACGCCCTCGAGGGCAGCCTCGCCGAGTTCGGCGAAGGCAGCGCTGGTCTCGGCCTGCAGGCGTGCTTCCTCGGCCTTGGCGGCGCGGGAGAACAACGCCATCAGCGACCGCCGGACCCGTTGTCGCCCTTGCGGGTGGCGGCATTGGCAGTCCCCGACACGGCCCCGTGGGCGACCTTGTGGATGTGCTGGCCATGGCTCGTCTGGGTGAGGTGGTACGGAACGAAGGTGACGTTGGCGTGGGGCACGTCGCCGATGGCCTTGGCGATGGCATCCGCCGTCCGGTCGTGCAGGAGTCGGTGCCAGGCGGAGCGGTACTCGCGACGGGGGATGAGGATGGTCACCTCGGTCTGACCGTCGGCGGCCGCTTCGGCGACCAGCTCGAGCACGGATCGGTTGATGCGGCGGTCCGGGCACTCGCGGATCTCGAGCGGGAGCCGGGCGAGCGCCAGGTGGCTCCACTGGTCGGCCAGCTCCGCGGCGTGTTGGTCCTCGACGGCGATGTGCACCGCCCGCAGCTCGTCGGGCGTCAACGTGCGGGCGTACTGGATGGCCCGAGCCGCGGTGCGGTCGATGCGATCGATGAGGACGAGCACGGTGTGTCGACGAAGGATCGGCGCCGTGGCGGCGAGCTCGGCGTCGCCCATCAGCTCTTCGCGCTCGGTCTCGTACTGGTGGTTGAGCCGCACGATCACCCACACGAGGATCGGAACGGCGGCGATGACCATCCAGGCCCCCTTCGGGAACTGGGTGATGCCGACCACGATGGTCACGAGCGCGGTGACGAGCGAGCCGGTGCCGTTGATGAGGACGCCGGTGCGCCACTTCGGCTCCTTGAGACGGACGTGGTGGCGCAGCATGCCCAGCTGGGCGAGGGTGAAGCTGGTGAAGACCCCGATGGCGTAGAGCGGGATCAGACGGCTGACGTCGGCACCGAAGGCGAGCACCAGTGCCGCCGACGCGATCGACAGGGCGACGATGCCGTTGGAGAAGACGAGCCGATGGCCCCGCTTGGTGAGCTGGCGGGGCAGGAAGGCGTCCTCGGCCTGGAAGCTCGCCAGGCGGGGGAAGTCGGCGTAGCTGGTGTTGGCCGCCATCACGAGGATGAGCATGGTGGCGATGAGGGTGAACCCGAACATGACCTGCCCGAAGCCGGCGGAGCCGTAGACAGCCTCGGCGATCTGGGCGACCACCGTCTTGCCCTCGACCGGCACCGGCTTCACCTGCGACGCCAGCCACGAGATGCCGAGGAACATCACCCCGAGGATCGAGCCCATGATCACCAGGGTGGTGCGGGCGTTCTTCCACGCCGGCTCCTTGAAGGCGGGCACCCCGTTGGAGATCGCCTCCACGCCGGTGACGGCGGCGCCGCCCGACGCGAACGCCTGCAGGATCAGGAAGAACCCGACCGTGCCGACGTGGGACAGCTCCTCGGCCTGCTCCGCGTCGGGCGTGACCTCGGCGAGGTCGCCGGTGAGCGCCTTGATCACGCCGTAACCGACCATGAACGCCATCGCCACCATGAACGTGTAGGTGGGGACAGCGAAGATCTTCCCGGACTCCTTGACCCCCCGCAGGTTGCCGAAGGCGATGACGGCGATGAAGAACAGCGCGATGGGGATGCGGTAGGGGTAGGCCCCGTCGACCATCGAGTAGAGCGCGGAGGCGGCGGCCGACACCGACACCGACACCGTCAGCGTGTAGCCGATCAGGAGGGCGACCCCGGCGACCTGGGCGGGGAGCACGCCGAGGTTGTCCTTGGTGACGATGTAGGCGCCGCCGGCCGAGGGGTAGGCCTTGATCGTCTGGCGGTAGCTGAGCACCAACACCCCGAGCACGGCGATCATGGCCAGGGTGATGGGCAGGACGTAGTCGAAGGCGACGAGACCGACCGCGCCCACCACGAGGAGGGTGTGGAGGATCTCCTCGGTGGCGTAGGCCGCGGACGAGAGGTTGTCCGAGGCGAACGTCGCCAGCGCGGTCGGCTTGCCCAGACGCTCGCTCTCGAGCTGGTCGGTGTTGAGCGGCTTGCCGAGGAGCTTGCTCTTCAACCGGTACGAGCGGCTCTCGGGGATGTCGATCTTGGGGGTCGGGGGGAGGGGCTGGCGGCCAGCCAGGTCCTTGGTCGGGGCAGCCATATGACGCGACAGTTGACACCCCTGCGCGTCGACAGCGCAATCGGGGTGTCCGAGTCAGGTCATGTCGCCGTCAGTGCGGAAGGGTGACCTCGCGGGGCAGGAGGTGGTAGGCGGGGTTGAGCAGCGCCAGATGGTCGCGGGTCTCGGCGACCGTGCCCTCGACGACCATGCGGGCCCCGAGTTTGACGCCACCGAGGCGGCGACGGCCGAGGAACACGACGGTCAGTCCGCCGGTGCCGTCGACCAGCGTGAGCTCGAGGCTCTGGATCTTCTCGGACCACGGCTGCACGCGCAGCGCCTTCACCCTGCCGGCGACCTTCACCGGCTCACGCCACTCGACCTGGCTGATCGGGATCACGCCGGCGAGGGCGACCCGGCCGAGCTCGTCGAACGCCGCGTCCGTCTCGGCGGCGAGGGCGGCCTGGTCGAGCTTGGCGGCGCGGGAGAGCCGCGCCATCAGGGCTGCTCTCCGCCGGAGTCATCCGGGCCGTTCCCCTTGGGGGGGCGTGGCTCGTGGGCGCCGATGCCGACGGTGCCGGACATGGAACCGTGGGCGACCTTCTGGATGTGCTTGCCCTTGGCCGACGCGGTGAGGTGGTAGGGCACGAAGGTGACGTTGGCGTGGGGCACGTCGCCGATGGCCTTGGCGATCGAGTCGGCGGTGCGGTCGTGGAGGAGCCGGTGCCAGGCGGAGCGGTACTCCCGGCGGGGGATGAGGACGGTGACCTCGGTCTGGCCGTCGCCCGCCGCTTCGGCGACCAGTTCGAGCACCGCCTGGTTGATGTAGCGGTCCGGGCACTCGCGGATCTCGAGCGGGAGCCGGGCGAGTGCGAGGTGGCTCCACTGGTCGGCGAGCTCGGCGGCGTGCTCGTCGTCGATGGCGATGTGCACGGCTCGCAGGTCGTCGGGGGTCAGTGTGCGGGCGTACTGGATGGCCCGAGCGGCGGTGCGGTCGATCCGGTCGATCAGCACCAGGACGGTGTGGCGGCGCAGGATCGGCTGGGTGGCGGCGACCTCGGCATCGCCCTGCAGTTCCTCGCGCTCGGTCTCGTACTGGTGGTTCAGCCGGACCACGACCCACACGAAGGCCGGGATGAGCAGGATGATGACCCAGGCCCCGTCGATGAACTTGGTGGAGGCGATCACGATGGTGACCACCCCGGTGACGACCGCACCCACGCCGTTGATGGCCAGCCCCATCTTCCAACCGGTCTCCTTGATGCGCAGGTGGCGGCGGGCCATGCCCGTCTGGGAGAGCGAGAAGCTGAGGAACACGCCGATGGCGTAGAGCGGGATCAGCTTGCTGACGTCGGCGCCGAGGATCACCACCAGCACGCCGGCGGTGACGGCGAGGGCGATGATGCCGTTGGAGAAGACGAGGCGGTGGCCCCGCTTGGTGAGCTGGCGGGGCAGGAAGGCGTCCTCGGCCTGGAAGCTGGCCAGCCGGGGGAAGTCGGCGAAGCCGGTGTTGGCCGCCAGCACCAGGATCAACATGGTGGCGATCTGGGTGAAGAAGAACATGGCGTGGCCGAAGCCGCCGTCGCCGTAGACGGCCTGGGCGATCTGGGCGATCACCGTCTCGTCGTCCACGGGGATCGTCTTCAGCTGCGAGGCCAGCCACGAGATGCCGAGGAACATGGCGCCGAGCAGCGAACCCATGATCACCAGGGTCTGGCTGGCGTTCTTCCAGGACGGCTCCTTGAAGGCGGGCACGCCGTTGGAGATGGCCTCGACGCCGGTGACCGCGGCGCCGCCCGAGGCGAAGGCGTGGAGCACGAGGAACCAGCCGACGCTGGCGGTACCGGCGGCCTCGTGCAGCTGCTCGGCGTTGAGCTCGACCGGCTCGAGGCCGCTGCCGAACACCGCCTTGTAGACGCCGTAGCCGATCATGAGGGCCATGGCCACGACGAAGCTGTAGGTCGGCACGGCGAAGAGACGGCCCGACTCCTTGACCCCGCGCAGGTTGCCGAAGGCGATGATGGCGATGAACAGCAGGGCGATCGGCACCCGGTAGGGGTAGAGCTCGCCGTACAGGGAGTACAGGGCGGCCACGCCGGCCGAGCACGACACCGCCACGACGAGGATGTAGTCGGTGAGCAGCGACACGCCGGCGACCTGGGCGGGCAGCACGCCCAGGTTGTCCTTGGTGACGATGTAGGCGCCGCCGGCCGACGGGTAGGCCTTGATCGTCTGGCGGTAGCTGACGATCAGGATCACCAGCACCGCGATCATGGCGATGGTGATGGGCATCACGTAGTCGAACGCCACGAGCCCCACGCCCCCCACCAGGAGCATCGTGTGGAGGATCTCCTGGGTGGCGTAGGCCGCCGACGACAAGTTGTCGCTGGCGAACACGGCGAGCGCCGTCGGCTTGCCGAGCTTCTCGTGGGCCAGCTGGTCGGTGTGCAGCGGCTTGCCGAGCAGCTTGTTCTTGAGCCGGAACGACCTGCCCACCGGGATCTCGATCTTCGGCGTGGGGGGCAGGGGCTGGAGATCGACGCGGTGCTGGGTGGGGGCGGCCATACCAGGGGAGAGTTGACACCTCTGAAGCTGGTCCGGGCAATCAGATCGGCGTATGGATCGCGTTAAGACGAGCCGGCTCGAGGGGAGTGCCTTCGCCGTCCCGGAACGGCCCGACGGCGGCGCCGGTACGCTGGCCGCCTCTCTCCGCCACCCCCGTCGCGCCCGCGTCGGGGGTCTCGCGCGTCCCCCGCTCCAGCGCCCCGAGGTCCCATGCCGCTCACCGATCTCCCCGCCCTGCTCGCTGACGAACCCGGCCTCACCTCGGTCCTCGGGCGTCGTGACGCGGTGCTGGCCGTGCCTGAACCGGCGCGGGCGATCGTGGTCGCCGGCCTGGCCCATCGCTCCGAGCGCCAGCCGCTGGTCGTGGCGGTGCCGACCACCGGTGAGGCCGAGCGGCTCACGCGCGATCTCAGCGCCTACCTCGGCGCCGACGAGGTCGACCTGTTCCCGGCCTGGGAGA
>DATDIY010000320.1:0-3695 GCA_036520815.1 Acidimicrobiales bacterium | reverse complement strand
AGCCGATGGTCGCCTCGGCCCGAGCCGAGGCGTCGGCCGGCATGCCGCCCGACCGGTAGACGGGGAGCAGTTCGATGACCAGCCCGGCCTCGAGCGCGTCGAACGACACCACCATCGGCGAGCCCGACGCGGCGGTGGCGGCCATCACGTCGACGAACGGCGACGGCTCCCCGGGAGCGAGCTCGCTCGAACAGAAGTCGATGCCGCCACCGGTGGCCAGAGCGTTCAGGAGGTACTGGTCCCGGGACAGCCCCAGGCGAAGGAGGCACACCTGGTCGGCGCCCGGCTCCAGGTTGACGATCTCGTCCCATCCGCTGGAGTCGACGCCGGGCATGGGGTCGTCCTGCCGGAGACGCTGGAAGGCGTCGAGCTGCTCGGCCGGGAGCTTCTCCACGAACCCGATGCCCAGGTTCTCCGGGTACCGATCGGCCGCCGAGGCGCCGTCGTACCAGGCCGTGAACTCACCGTTGGACAGTCCCGGTGCGGAGACCACGAGGCCGGCGACGCTGCGCAGCAGGTCCTCCTGACGGTCGAGCTGGGTCGACACGACGCTCTGGACGCTCGACGCGGTGGCATCGAGCGCGTCGGCTTCACGCCGGTCCACGATCCCCTTCCACAGCATCCCGCCGGTGAGCGAGAGCACGAGGCCGACCGCCAGCACCGCCCAGGAGATCGCACCGACGCTGCGGCGCGACGACAGGCGCGACTGGCGCGCAGCAGACGGCGGATGGGACGGCATCCCCTTCTCAGCGACCGCTTTCGACACGCGCCTTGAAATTCCTCCACGGAGTGATCCGACCGACCCATGCCCTTGACCCCAGAGCCAGGAATGCATGACACTGCATGAAACATCATGACAAATCACGAGCGGTCGCTCGTCCTGATCTGACGGCACCACGCCGGCACCAAGGAGACAGCCGTTGTCCCTCACCACCGATCCCATCTTCCCCGTCGAGTCCCTCGCGGTGGAGCCGTGGCCCGATCCGGTCATCGACGACCTCGGCCACGATCCCCGCTCCGCCTATGTGGAGCGGTTCTGGTTGCCGGTCCTGGGCCCGTCGACGGTCTGGTTCCTCCGCCGGGTCGCCGACCGGCTCGATCGCCAGCCCGACGGGTTCGACCTCGATCTGGTGGCCACCGCCCGATCCCTCGGTGTCGGGATGCGGGGTGGACGCAACTCGCCGATGCTCAACACCATCGAGCGCAGCTGCCGGTTCGGTGCCGCCCGACGCCAGAGTGCCACCGCCATCGCCGTGCGCCGTCGCCTCGCACCGCTCACCCGGGCCCAGGTCGAGCGACTGCCCGATCCCCTGCGCGAAGAGCACGGCGACTGGCTCACCCGACCCCGCACCGACCCGTCGGTCGATCAGATGAAGCAGCGGGCCCGTTCGCTTGCGCTCTCGATGCTCGAGATCGGCGAGGACACCGGGGCGGTGGAGCGCCAGCTCCATCGGTGGCGGTTCCACCCGGCGATCGCCCACGAGGCGGTGCGCTGGGCGCGAGAAGCAGCAGACGAGATCGAACAGATCAGCGTCGCCGAGGGCCCGGGACGATCGCTCGCCCTGAGCCGTCGGACCGTACGGGTCGGGCCGCCACGGCCGTCGTCGGGGCCCGTCGAGGGCACGAACACGACCGGCGAGGTGCAGTAGCTTCGCTGGATGGAGCAGCTCCTCGATCTCACCGCCGGACTGCCGGAGCGGGTGCTGGCGGCCGGCGAGTCACTGGTGCATGCGGGTGAAGAGGCGGACCACATCTACGTCCTCCTGGAGGGTCGGCTGGTCGTGCGACGCGACGGTGAGGACCTGCTCGCGTTCGACGAGCCCGGTTCCTGCATCGGGGAGAAGGCGCTCCTGCTCGACCAGGCCCACCACTCCTCAGTGGTCGCTTCGGAGCGAAGCCGCGTCCGAGTCGTCGAGGACGCGGCGAGCAGCCTCCACGACAACCCCGCCCTTCTCTTCGCCGTCGCGGTGCTCCTCGCCCGGCGCCTCGAGATGGTCGAGGCGTACCTCGGCGACCTGAAGCACCAGTACCGCGACCACGAGGGCGGTCTCGGCATGATCGGCGAGGTGCTCACCACGCTGACCAGCCACCACGGCCAGCCCCTCACACCGGGCTCGGAACGCGAGCCCGATCCGCTCTACTGAGGCACGCCCTCCGGCGAGCCGAGCGGGTGGACGATGGTCCCCTCGTAGGACGCCCACGTAGCGGTCCACTCCTCGAGGTCGATCACGACGTGGCTGGGGTCGGGGCCCATCTGGTGGCCGGCGTTGACGATCGTCGTCAACCCCGAGGACGAGATCCACGATCCACCGTCGATCCACGGAGACTCGTGCACGTGCCCGGTGAGCACCAGATCCGGCTGGAAGCGATCGACCCAACCGGCGAGGTCGGCGTCTCCGTAGGACTTGGTGCCGATCCAGCTCACCGGCAGGTCCGGCGGTGGCCAGTGGTAGACCCAGATCCACCGCTCGGCCCCGCCGTCGAGCCGAGCGGCACGGGCCTCGGCCTGGACGACGAGCTCCGCCTCCAGACGAGCACGGCCGACCGGGCCGTCCCACCACGGCCAGACGCTCACGAGCGCGTCACCGACCGCCAGCGTGCCGTTGTCCACCACCACGCCGAGCGGACGGGCCCCGTCCATCCAGAGTGCGGCTCGCTCGCCGTCCGCATCGCTCCCGGTCAGGTCGTGATTGCCCGAGCACACGGCCGTTGGGCACCGGCCGGCGAGCCGCTCGAGGTAGCGCAGGATCACCGGGACCTGCGCCTCGAGCGGCACGCTCGAGGCGACGTCGAGGAGATCACCGACGAGCACCACCAGCTCGAACTCCGGTGCGTGGTCCACGAGCCAGTCGAGCTGGCGAAGGTCGTAGTGGACGTCTCCGATCGCGAGGATGCGCATACGAGCCAGCTTCTTTCGTCAAGCACGCCGGGATGCCCACGGCGGGACCCGTCGATCGCTCATCCTCGCGCCGGTTGCTCCTCGCGACGGGAATCCTCACTTGCCTGTCTGCGGTTGGATCGGCGCTGGTGGATGTCGGCCCACACCCAGAAGGCGATGGCGACAACCACGAGCCCCACCACGAACCACAGGTTGCCGAACGACTGCTGGTCGGGGTTCGGACGGACCACGAGGACCATGTAGAGGGTCATGGCGACGGCCAGGAGCGAGAGCCATCCGGCTCGGCTCCACTTCAGGATGTTCTCCCCGTTGACGAACCTGGTCGGGAGCAGCTGGACGATGACCGCCTGCAGGCCGGCCACGCAGAGGACGGCCGCGGCGGTGTCGATCACGATGGTCAGGAAGCCGGGATCCGCGCCCGCCGCGTCGGGGGCCACCGCCCGGTGCACCAGGAAGGCACCGACGGCAGCGAGGATCAACAGTGAGCTCGACGCGGCATAGGCCCGGCCGAGCAGTCGGTTCGAGACGGAGCGGGCGAAGGCGACCCCGACGAACAGGCCGTACAGCACGCCGGGAGCAACGGAGAGGAACCGACTCATGCCGAGGCAGAGGACCGCGATGGCGATGGCAAGCGGATAGAGCCGGAACCGGCCTTGCAGACCTGTCTCTCGGCCGATGATCCGAGCAGCGGCGCCGTCATAGATGAGGGCGATGACCCCGATCGCGACCATCATCCCGCCGATCTGGGCGAGGGTGTTGAAGCTGAAGGCGACGCTCGGGTCGGCGATGAGGCCCA
>DATDIY010000319.1:0-11467 GCA_036520815.1 Acidimicrobiales bacterium | reverse complement strand
CAGCAGTTCGATGACAGCGCGGCGCGGAACTTCGTGCCGGCGTGTCCGACACCCGTCCCCGGCGAAGGCTCGTCGGCCGGGTGGGAGGCGATCGCCCTCGTCGAGCTCCCCTCCGGGCCGGCCACGGTGTTCGCTGACCCGTCAGCCACCAGGCTCCTCGTGGTCGACGACGCGGACTGCTCGGTCCTGCTCGACCGGACTCGCTGACAGCGCCCGCCGCCGACCGATCCGGAAGGCCCGACGGACGCAGGGGTAGGATCCCCGCCCATGGAGACGCCGGGGACCGACGAGCCGAGCCCGAGCGACCCATCCGCGGCCCCGCTCCCCCCGCCGAGCGCCGCGCCCCGACCGGCGACGGGCCCCACCACCTCGGGCATCCCCGTCGAGCCCGCCCCCCAGGGCGGCCTCGGGGGCGATTGGCCCAAGCAGGCCACCGACGCCATCGTCAACCTGGTCGACTCCGTGCGCGACCGCACCACCGGGCCCATCGGCACCGTGGCCCGCGGCCTCGTCTTCGGGGTCTTCGCCGGAGTCCTCGGCATCGTCGTCGGCGTGATGGCGATCATCGCCACCGTCCGCCTGCTCGACGAGATCCTGCCGTCCGGGGTCTGGCTCCCCTACCTGATCCTGGGACTGGTGTTCGTCCTTGCCGGCGCGCTGGTGTTCCGCAAGCGGAACCAGCCGGCCGCTCCCGCTGGGAATACCGGGTCCCCCTGAGCCGTTGACGATCATACCCTCAGGGGTATGCCCCCAACCCGGAGCGACGAATGCCCGAGACGTCCGACGTCCGCAATGTGATCATCATCGGGTCCGGCCCTGCCGGGCTCACCGCCGCCATCTACGCGGCGCGCGCCAACCTCTCTCCCCTGTTGATCGAGGGTGAGCCCTCTTCGACCAGCGACCAGCCCGGTGGGCAGCTCATGCTCACGACCGAGGTCGAGAACTTCCCGGGGTGGCCCGACGGCATCATGGGCCCCGAGCTCATGATGCGCTTCCGCGAGCAGGCGGTTCGGTTCGGCACCGAGGTCGTCACCCGCAAGGTCAGTCGGGTCGACCTCTCGGCCCGGCCCTTCGGTGTCTGGCTCGGGGATCCCGATGCAGCCGAGCCCACCTACCAGGCCAACGCCATCATCGTGTCGACCGGCGCCCAGTCGTTGATGCTCGGGCTGCCCGAGGAGTCCCGTCTCCTCGGCCACGGCCTGTCGACCTGCGCCACCTGCGACGGCTTCTTCTTCCGCGACCACGACATCGCCGTGGTCGGTGGTGGCGACTCCGCACTCGAGGAAGCCATCTTCCTCACCAAGTTCGCCCGGTCGGTCACCATCGTGCACCGTCGCGACGAGCTCCGAGCGTCCAAGATCATGCAAGACCGGGCGTTCGCCAACGACAAGATCCGCTTCGCCTGGAACTCCACCGTGGTCGGCATCTCCGGCGAGCAGAGCGTCGAGAGCATCAGGCTCCAGGACACTGTGACCGGCGACGAGCGCGAGCTCGCGGTGACCGGCGTGTTCGTGGCCATCGGCCACAAACCCAACACCGATCTGTTCAAGGGCCAGTTGCAGCTCGAGGACAACGGCTACCTCGTCACCCACGACGGCAGCCTCACCGACGTGGAGGGCGTGTTCGCGTGCGGTGACGTGCAGGACCACGTCTACCGTCAGGCCATCACCGCGGCCGGATCGGGCTGCATGGCCGCCATCGACTGCGAGCGCTGGATGGAGACCCAGGGCGCGCACTGACCCCACCACCCTTCTTCCCCACACGGCCGAGACGAGGAGCCATGGCAGAACACATCGACACCCTTTCCGATTCCACCTTCGACGAACAGATCGGCTCGGCGAGCGAGCCCGTCGTCGTCGACTTCTGGGCCGAGTGGTGCGGGCCGTGCAAGATGATCGCCCCCATCCTGGGTGAGATCGCCGCGGAGCAGGCCGGCAAGCTGAAGGTCGCCAAGCTCAACGTGGACGACAACCCGGACACCGCCCGCCGGTTCGGTGTGATGTCGATCCCGACCATGATCGTGTTCAAGGACGGCCAGGAGGCGGCCCGCATCGTCGGTGCCAAGGGCAAGAGCCAGCTGCTCGAGGACCTGAGCCAGTTCCTCTGACCCGCGCTCTGCAGCACCCCGGAGCCACCGTTCGCCCGATCGCGACGGTGGCTCCGTCGCGTTCAGGGGTCGCCGCCGGCCCGCTCACGACGCACCGCGCGAACCGATCGAGGGTTTGGGCCGAATGACCTACGTCGGGGCCGACCAAACGTTGACCACAGGTTTGCACACAGGCTGTGGAGAACGCTCCAGCCCCACTAGGGGTGCACGGTTGGAGCCGGTTCAGTCTCCGTTGTCACGGCCGTCGACGATGACCCGGTAGATCCGCTCGAGGTCCTCGAGGGTGGCGAAGTCAACGACGACCCGACCCCGTTTGGCGCCCATGGAGACCTGCACCCGGGTGTCGAGATGGCTGGAGAGCAGCTCCTCCAGCTCGAGTAGCGGCGCCGGGCGGACCGCTGCCACCTTCTCGCTGACATCAGCGCCGGTCTCGGGCACCACCTCGCCATCGCCCTGGTGAAGGCGGACGCGCTCCTCGACCTCGCGCACCGTCAGGTGCTCGGCCACGACCTCGCGCGCCAACGCTTCCTGGTACGCGCGATCCGGGGTACCGAGCAGGGCCCGGGCGTGGCCGGCGGTGATCTGCCCCTCAGCGAGGAGGCGCTGGATGCTCGGCGGCAGATGGAGCAGCCGGATGGTGTTGGCCACCGAGGAGCGGCTCTTGCCGACCCGCCGTGCCACCTCGTCCTGGGTGTGACCGAACTTCTCGACGAGCTGCTGGTAGGCGGCCGCCTCCTCGAGCGGGCTCAGATCCTCGCGGTGGAGGTTCTCGATGAGAGCCTGCTCCAGGGAGCGGACGTCCTCGGTGGGCCGCACGATGGCGGGGATGGTCTGGAGCCCGGCGCGACGGGCGG
Organism: Acidimicrobiales bacterium; assembly: GCA_036520815.1. GTDB lineage: Bacteria > Actinomycetota > Acidimicrobiia > Acidimicrobiales > Acidimicrobilacustridaceae > CAMFLJ01. The sequence goes on along the minus strand of DATDIY010000319.1, from coordinate 8,506 downwards.
CGCGCCACCGCCGCTCCCCCGCGATCAGCTCGAACTTCTGGGGCCCGAGCTGGCGGACCAGCACGGGCTGGAGCACGCCGACCACCTGGATGGAGTCCGCCAGGCTGACCAGTGCTTCCTCGTCGAAGTGGCCGCGCGGCTGGAACGTGTTCGGCTCGATCTCACTGATCGGCAGCTCACGGAGCGCCGCGTCGGCATCCTCCAGCCGCTCGGTGGTGGGGATGAGAGCCCCGAGGCCCTTTCCCAATCCGCTACGACGCCCCACCACTGACCTCCTTGGCCAACTGCCGATAGGCGATGGAGCCCCGGCTGCTCGGATCGAACGTGATGATCGGCTGCCCGAACGAGGGCGCCTCCGAAAGCCGCACGGTGCGCGGCACGATCTGGCGACACACCTTCTCGCCGAAGTGGTCCCGGACCTCGCCGGCGACCTGGTCGGCGAGCTTGGTGCGAGCGTCGTACATGACCAGCACGATCGTCGAGATCTCCAGGCGGTCATTCAGGTTGCGCTTCACCAGATCGACGTTGCGGACCAGCTGGCCCAGGCCCTCCAGGGCGTAGTACTCGCACTGGATGGGCACGAGGACCTCGCTGGCGGCAGCGAAGGCGTTGATGGTGAGCAGGCCCAGCGACGGCGGGCAGTCGATCAGGATGTAGTCGTAGTCGTCCTTGACCGAGTCGATGGCGTTGCGGAGCCGCAGCTCCCGGCTGAAGGCAGGCACGAGCTCGATCTCGGCACCCGCCAGATCGAGGCTGGCCGGAGCCACGAACAGGTTGCGCACCGAGCTGCCCTCGATGCAGTCCTCCATCGGGGTCTCCCCGAGGAGAACGTCGTACATCGAGAACTCCAGACCCCGGGGGTTGATTCCGAGGCCGGTGGACGCGTTGCCCTGCGGGTCGAGGTCCACCACCAGGGTGCGGTGACCGAGCTCGGCCAGACAGGCACCGAGGTTCACCGCGGTGGTCGTCTTGCCCACGCCGCCCTTCTGGTTGGCGATGGCCATCACCCGGGGGAGTGGACGACGAGCGTCCACGGGGAGGCCCTCGTGGACGATCTGTTCCACCTCTTCGAGATCTGCCGGTACCTGGATCTCGATCTCGTCGTCTGCCGGCACCCCGGATGGAGCAGGGGGAACGGGCGGGGCCGGGGGAGTCGGGTCCCAGGGTGGGGAGGGCGCCGTCACGTCGACCTCACCGGCCCTCACGGGCTCGGATGTGGCGATCGGTGGTTGGTCGTCCGGGACCCCTTCCGGCGGACGACCGCCGTCGGGCAGGTCGTAGTCCATGCACCCCACTCGGGTTCGATCGGGTTCGGGCGGTCCGCTCAGCCGAGAGCTTCGTCGGCGAGCACCTCGCGAACGAAGCTCCCGGCCATCCTGCCCTCGGTGGCCTCCAGGGTCAAGGACCCTCGACCTGTGCCACGTGGGACAGGTCGAAGGTTGACCGGCGAACGGAACGGACGCGGGTCGAGGCGCGCCCGCTGGTCGACCCGTCTCAGGGCCGGGGGAGAAGCCCTCACGCCGGCGAACGAGTCCTCGGTCGATGAACTCGTGGGCGTCCAAACCGGCGGACACGCCCGCGCCCTTGCCGACTGAGGATGCCCGGGTACCGGGACTTCCCGGGTCACCGTCCTCCCACTGCGACAACGTCACTACCCCTCCGGCGGACTGGTGAAGAGACGGGCTGGTCCTGATCCACCTCGGGAACCCTCGAGCGTTCCACGTGGAACACCGGGAGGTCCCTCGAGCAGCGTCCGCTCAGAAGAGGGGCCGCTTCGCCGGGATCCCGTTCCGGCGGGGGAACCGTGCCGGGCAGGGCGCCCGCTGGACCAGGACCTGCGCCCCTGGAACCGAGTCGGGGGCGATCTCCAGCCCGAGCTGCGCCAGTCCGGCGACCGGCCAGCGGTTGCTCACCTGTGGTGGCTCACTGACCACCAACCGGCCTCCCAGGGCCAGGAAGGGCGAGCCGCATTCCGCCGTCACGGCCGGCGGACCGAACGAACGGGCCAGCACCGCCACCGCGGCGCCCCGGAGCTCGTCGCTCCGTCCCATGTCCTCGGCTCGACCCGTCACCACCCGGCACCGGTCGCCGGCGCCCATGGCCGCCACTGCCTCCACCAGGAGGGCGGTGCGCTTCTCCATGGCGTCGAGGAGCACCAGGGACAGGTCCGGGCGGGCCTCCAGCACGACCAGCCCGGGCACGCCGCCCCCAGAACCGAGGTCCACGACTGTGGAGCCAGCAGGAACCGCTGCCAGCGCCTCCAGGAAGGCGGCAGCGTGGTCGACGTGGGTGCGGATCGGACCGGGGCCGAGCGCACCGAGCCGTCGGCTTCTTTCGAGGGCTTCCTGGAGGGCGGGGGAGGGGATCATCGAGCATGCCGCCCAGAACGACGATGACCCCGCCGCAGCGGGGCCATCGTCAGGGAACGCAGTTCCGTCAGGATCACTCGGGGACCACGACCACCCGGCGCCGTGGCTCCTCACCCTCAGAGATGGTGGTGACGCCGCCGATGTCGTTGACCGTGTCGTGGACGACCTTGCGATCGGCCGGGTTCATGGGCTCGAGCGCCTTCTGCACGCCGCTGTCGCGAACCTCGTCGGCGACGGACTGGGTGAAGCGCTCCAGCGCTTCGCGGCGGCGCTGGCGATAGCCGGCGACGTCGAGGCGGACCCGACCTTCGGCCGTGCCCGGCACCCGACGATGCACGACGGTGCGGGACAGCTCCTGGATGGCGGTCAGGGTGTTGCCCTTGGGACCGACCATGAGACCCAGGTCAGCTCCCTCCACTCGGACCTCGGCGTACTCCTCGTCGAGGAGCTCACTCTCGACCTGCCCCTCGTACCCAAAGGCCTCCACGAGGCCGGTCACGAACTCGGTGACGATCGCGGTGTGGGCCTGGAGGTCGACATCCTGGTCGGACACGGGACGTTCTCCCTTCTCGGAGGACGCGCCCTTGTCACCAGATCGGCGAGGGGACCTCGTCCCTGCGGTGGAGGCCGGAGCCTCCGGTTCTGCGGTGCTGTCGCCCGTCGACTCGACCGATTCGGTCTCGGCCTTCGACGACGAGCCTCCACGGCGACGACGGTCGCGGCGCTCGACCTTCGGCCGGGGCTGGGTGGGCCGGATCCGGGCCCTCACCCGCGCCTGGCCGCGCACCCGTCCGAACAGGCCCTGCTTCGGCTCCTCGAGGATCTCGAACTCGGCGTCGTCGGTGTCGACGCCGAGTTGATCGAGCGCAGCCTCCTTGGCCTCCTCGATCGTACGGCCGGTGATCTCGACCCACTCCACGTCGCGCTACCTCTTCTTCCGCCGCGCACGCGGCTGCAGGTTCGGGGTGCCCCCGTCGCCCGCGCCGGACGAGGGGGGCGTCGGCCGCCCCCGACCTGGGCTCGGTTCGGGCGTCGGCACGGAATCGTCACTGGCGGGCGCCGGATCGTTCGGTGGTTCGACCGGGGCCTTGGCCGTAGGGGGCTTGGTGCCCTTTCGGGCCGGGGTGCTGCCGGACTTCTGGGCGCTCGAGCCGGCGGAGCGGGACGACGACGCCTTGGCGGTCGTCTTGGCCGGCGTCTTGGTGCGAGCGCTGCTCTTGGCTGACGCCTTCGAGCTGGGACGGGAGGAGGCGGCGATGGCCTTCCCCTTGCCCTTGGCCGAACTGGACTTCGCCTTCGGCTTCGACGAGCCGCTCTTCGTCGTGGTCCCCAGACCGAACATGTCCTTCCAGGTCATGCCGTTCTCCCGCCCGCCGTAGATGCTGTGGGAGATGAAGGCCTGCTGGCCGATGCGGTACATGTTGGAGACGGCGAAGTAGAGGACCAGGCCGGCCGGCAGCCCGAAGGAGATGACCGGCAGGAAGATCGGCATGATCTTCATGATCATCTGCTGCTGCGGGTTCACCTGAGCGTTCGGGTTGCGGCCCTGGATCTGGCGTTGCTGGAGCACGCCGGTGATGGCCACGATGGCGATCAGCACCAGGAACGGCAGCGCGTGCACGAATCCCGTGCTGAACGCCTTCGACGCACTCTCCGAGAGGTCGAGGCCGAAGGCCCGCATCTGGGTCGACGAGGAGAGGTCCTGGTACATCTTGGAGCTCTGGTCGATCCAGGCGGGATCGAACACTCGTTCGATGGACGGAGGCTTGGTCGGCGTGAGCTCCTGGGAGGTCTGCCCGGTGACCCACCCGACAGCCGAGCCGAGGTCGCTGACCCGGCGGGTGAGGCCGTGCAGCACCTGGTAGAGCACCAGGAACACCGGCATCTGGACGAGGAGCGGCAGACATCCACCCAGCGGGTTGATGCTGTTCTCCTTGTAGAACTTCAGCAGCTCCTCGTTGAGCTTCTGGCGGTCGTCCTTGTAGCGGGTCTGGATCTTGCGCATCTCCGGCTGGAGCTGCTGCATCATCATCATCGAACGCGTGCCCTTGAGGGTCAGCGGCGTCACGATGAGCATCACGCCCAGCGTGAGCAGGATGATGGCCAGCGCGTAGTTCCCGGTGATGTCGTAGAAGAACGCCAGAACGGTGGCGAACGCCGTGAAGAACGGGTCGAACATCGAGTTCGCGAGCACCATGGGCTAAGAAGCCTTCCGTTCGGGCACGGGGTCCCAGCCGTGACCACCCCAGGGGTGGCACCGACCGAGGCGACGGATGGAGAGCCAGGAGCCTCGCACGAACCCGTGCACCTCGAGCGCCTCCAGGGCGTAGTTCGAGCAGCTGGGCTCGTAACGGCAGGGCGAGACCCGCCCGGCGAACGCCCACTGGTAGGCGCGCACGAGGGCGTGGACGACCCGGGCCGGCAGCGACCGGGGGCGGGGGTCGTGGTGGGTGTGGGTGCAGCTCGCACTCATCGCCGGCGCTCCGCCCGTTCGAGGCAGGTGTCGAGGTCGGCCAGGACGTGCTGGCGACCGGCCGCCGCAGCATCGGAGCCGAGGGCGATGAGATAGGCCCCGGACATGGGGGTCTCGGTGGCCCGCTCGACGAGGTGGGCTCGGATCTGGCGCCGGAGGCGGTTGCGCACGACCGCCCCTCCCACCTTGCGTGGGATGGCGAACGCGACACGCGCGGGCTGGTGGCCCAGGGTCGGCGAAGGAGGGAGGTGGGTCACTGCTACGTGGCCGTGACGAGCGCGACGACCCCGACGGCGGAGCTCGACGAAGGTGCGGCGGTCACGGATCCGCCAGATCAGGCCGAGAGACGCTGCCGACCCTTGAGACGCCGGGCCCGCAGGACGTTGCGGCCGGCGCGGGTCGCCATGCGGTGACGGAAGCCGTGGCGCTTGGCGCGGCGGCGGTTGTTGGGCTGAAAAGTGCGCTTCACGGGGTGCCTCCTCGACCATCGGGCCTCCTCGTCGGGCCGTCGGTCGATCTGCGTCGACGTCGTTGCGGTGGGGCTTCGGGGGTTCGCGACGAAGCGAGCAGCCCGGCACCGGCTCGCCGCCACGGTAGAGGGCGCGCGCCCGGTGCGGCAACATCGCCCCCGTGCTACGGTCCGGCACCCACCGCGGACCGGCGTCATGTCGTGCCGCAGTGGCGCGTCGTCATCCGTTTTCCACACGTGTGGACGCCGCTGTGGAACGAAGCCCGTCGATCAGGGGCATAGGTGCAGGTGGACCGAGCCGAGCAGCTGTGGACAGCATGTGCTGCGGCCCTGCGGGAGCAGGTGTCGGAGGCGGTCTGGCTGACCACGTTCTCGGTGGTGAGCCCCGTTTCTCTCGACGACGGCGCCCTCGAGGTGACCGTACCCAGCTCCGTCGTGAAGGAGCGGATAGAGAACCGCTATCACGCGCTGGTGAAGGGCGCTCTCGTCGACATCGACGAACATGACGTGGAACTGACCATCTCCATCCTCACCGACGACGCTGATGTGACGTCAGCCACAGCATTGGGCACGATGTCCACAGATCTCCACAGAGAAATCCCCAGCGACGACGTCATCGACGTGACCGATACCACCACGCGAGGTGCACAGAGCACGCAACGTGAGGACGGGGCGCCGCGCACGAGCCTGCTGGTCAACCCCCGCTACACGTTCGACGCCTTCGTCACCGGTACCTCCAACCGTTTCGCCCACGCCGCCGCCCTGAGCGTCGCCGAGACGCCGGCACGCGCCTACAACCCGCTGTTCATCTACGGCGACGCCGGACTGGGCAAGACCCACCTCCTGCAGGCGATCGCCAACTACGTCGGCGAGAACTACCCGACCTACCGGGTCCGCTACGTGTCGACCGAGCAGTTCCTGAACCAGTACGTCGACGCCATCCGCCAGGCCACGCTCGGCGAGTTCAAGAAGCGCTACCGCGAGATCGACGTGCTGCTCCTCGACGACATCCAGTTCATCGAGGGCAAGGAGGGCCTCCAGGAGGAGCTCTTCCACACGTTCGAGTCGCTCTACCAGGCGAATCGCCAGATCGTGCTGTCCTCGGACCGGCCGCCCGACGCCATCTCCACGCTCGAGGATCGCCTCCGCAGCCGCTTCAAGATGGGTCTGATCACCGAGATCAACCCTCCCGAGCTCGAGACCCGACTCGCCATCCTCCGCAAGAAGTCCGAACGCGAGCCGGTGGCTCCGGCACCCGAGGTGCTCGAGTTCATCGCGACGCACATCACCAACAACATCCGCGAGCTCGAAGGCGCCCTCATCCGCGTCTGCGCCTACGCCAGCCTCACCGGTGAGCGCCTCTCGGTCGAGTTGTCCGAGCGGGTCCTCGGCGACATCCTCGCCGACACCCAGCCCCGTCCGATCACCCCTGACCTCATCCTCGACAAGACGAGCGAGATGTTCGCCTTCCCCATCGAGGACATCCGGGGCAAGAGCCGCCGCCGACCGCTCGTCACCGCCCGTCAGATCGGGATGTACGTGATGAGGGAGATGACCGACCTCAGCTATCCGGCCATCGCCAGGGAGTTCGGGGGCAGGGACCACACCACGGTCATCCACGCCGTGGAGAAGATCGGCGCGCTCATGAAGGAGCGGCGCCAGATCTACGACCAGGTGACCGAGCTCACCCAGCGGATCCGAAACGGCTGATGCACCCGTCGACCACCAACGAACCGCACCTCCCGGCAGTACACCCGCGCGGTGGACAAGCCCGTGGACCAGGGCGCGCGACCCCGTGGACGAACCGTGGAGGACTGCGACGTCATCCCCTGGCCGTCACCGCACCCATGGAAACCTGTGGGCAGCTGTGGATCGGCACGGGACAGAGAAATCGGCGACACGCTGGGAAGATGGCGTGTCGTCCACAATCCACAGCACCTATTACAGCTACCACCTGGACTTCGTTCTTTTTCGAGGTAACAGAAAGCGAGACGGCGTGAAGTTCCGTTCCGAACGTGATCCCCTCGTCGAGGCGCTCAACGCGGCTTCCCGGGCCGTCACCAGCCGGGGGAGCTCCCTCCCGGTACTCAGCGGCCTCCGACTCGAGCTGAGCGGCGACGATCTGGTCGTGACCGGCAGCGATCTTGATCTGACGATCTCCGTGCGGGCCGCGGTCAGCGGCGACGGCGATGGTGTGGCCGTGGTGCCCGCCAAGCTGCTCTCCGACATCGTGCGAGCACTGCCCCCGGGTGCGGTCACCGTGGAGATCGACGACGACGAGGCCCGCATCGGGTCGGGGCGTTCGCAGTTCGCGGTGCGCACCATCCCGGCTCACGAGTACCCGCAGCTGCCTGCGCCCGCCGAGAGCTCGGTGAGCCTCGACGGCGCGGCGTTCTCCGAGGCGCTGCGCCAGGTGGTCTCGGCCGCGAGCAACGACGAGTCCCGTCCGATCCTCACGGGCGTCCTGATGGCCGCCGAGGGCGACGGTCTTCGCCTGGTCGCCACCGACTCCTATCGCCTCGCGGTGCGTGACCTGCCCGGCACGTCGGTGCTGGCCGAGGGCCAGCAGGTGCTGGTGCCGTCGACCGCGCTGCGCGAGCTGTCGCGGCTGTTGACCTCGTCGGAGGCCGTCACCCTCCGGCTCGGAGAGCGCGACGTCGTGTTCGAGGTGGGAGAGGTCCGGGTGACGAGCCGCCTCATCGAGGGCGACTTCCCGAACTACCGGGGTCTGATCCCGAGCGCCCACCCCAACCGCCTGACGGTCGGCCGTGAGCCCTTGCTCGAAGCCCTCCGTCGCGTCCGGCTGCTGGCCCGCGAGGCCACACCCGTGCGGCTGGTGCTCAAGTCCGACTCGGTCGAGCTGCTCGCCATCACCCAGGACGTCGGCCAGGCCCACGAGGAGCTCGACGCCAAGCACGACGGTGACGAGCTCACGGTGGCGTTCAACCCGGAGTACCTCATCGCCGGCATCGACGTCACCCAGGGCGACGAGATCACCCTGGAGACCATCGACGCGCTCAAGCCGGCACTGGTGCGAGGGGTCGAGAACCCCGATTTCCTGTACCTGCTGATGCCGGTGCGCGTCTCCTAGCCGGGAGCGTGCAGCTCCAGCGGCTCTGGTTGACCGACTTCCGGTCCTATCCCTCGGCTGAGCTCAGCTTCGCTCCGGGGCTCACCGTCCTGCTGGGAGCCACT
>DATDIY010000318.1:0-9408 GCA_036520815.1 Acidimicrobiales bacterium | reverse complement strand
TGTTCCCGGTGTGATGGAACGAATAGCCGGGGATCGAGTTCAGACGCAGCACGTCGTGGATGGCGGCGTCGGCGGAACCCGATGCGATCTCCTGCACCGTGTAGGCGCGGCCGATCCGCGCCTGGCCCCGGGCCCCGAGCTCGCGAAGGAAGACCCCCCGCTGGTCATCGACGCTGCGAAACCCGGACGTCGCCACGAACGGGGCGCCGGCGCCACGAGCGGCGGCCGCCATCCGCACGAAGGCATCGGCCGCCTCGACGTTGAGCGGCACACCGGCGGCACCGCTGTGAGGCGCGGCGCTGAGCCGCCGCAGCCGGTAGTGCGTCTCCTCGGCCAGCGTCACGATGCGGGAATCGGCCGGGCCGTTCCCGGTGATGCCCGGCACCCCGCCGGAAGGCACCGTGCCCGGCAGCGGCGCCCGATCGAGCAGGGCCACGAACTCGTCGGCCGTGAAGTCGGTGAACCCCGGTGGCGTCGCTCCCGCCGGCGCGCGACCGCTCGCCACACCGAGACCGGCGACCACGACCGCCGCGACGAGCAACGCCACCAGCCGGACCAACCCCCGCACACGCATCGCCCGACCGTAGCGAAACCCCACGGGTCGACGGCGACCGTCGCCGCTCAGATGCGGAGAGGGTCGACCTCGATGCGAAGGCGACCGGGAGGCCGCGCCACGGCGGCGAGGGCGTCGCACAGGATGCGATGGTCCGCGGCACGCACCAACCACCGGCCGTCAGCCGGGCCGAGGAGCTCCACCCCGGGCGGCGTTCCGAAGGCTTCCACCCACGCCGGCGCGGCGACGCCCGACACCACCGCGAGGGCGGCGGCCGGCGGGTAGCCGAGCTCGGAGCGACGGGCGGCCTCGGCGTCGGCCACCCTGGTGGGATCGGCCATCAGAGCGGCCTGCACCACCTCGTTGTGAGGTTGGCGGGTCTGCAGCAACAAGCGCCCTCCGCCCGCTCGACCGCCGACCAGCCGGGCCCCCCGCACGAGCAGGGCCAGCGCCTCCTCGGCGGCGCGGTAGCGCGGGGCGAGCAGCTCCTGGTCGAGATCGAGGAACGCCACCACATCGGCGGCGTCGACCTGGTGCAGCACCGCTTCGGTGCCCACCAGCACCCGCGTGCCGGGATCGCCCGTCGATCGTTCTCGGTCGGCGGTGAGCTCCGCCACCGGTTCTCGGACCAGCGCTTCGAGCTCCTCGCGAGCGCGACTCACTCCGACGCGCAGGTTGCGCATCCTGATGCCCGCGCAGTGCGAGCACACGACCGGCCGGGTCGTGCCGCACCGGGCGCACGACAGCGAGTCGTCGCCGGCCTGCACGACGGCGGCCTGGCACCGCTCGCAGGTGGCCACCTCCCCGCAGGCCACGCAGCTCGACAACCTCGACCGACCCTTGCGGTTCAGGACGCACACGACCCGGCCGCCCTCGCGGAGGGCGGCCACGAGGCGTGGGCTGAAGAGGCCTTCTCCGGGTGGTGCCTGGCGCCGGTCGACGACCTCGACACGAGGCCATCCGGCCCGCTCGGCCGCCCGGGAGGGCGTGAGCAGTCGCCCGGCGGCCAGGGCCTCGAGTGACGGGGTGGGGCTCACCATGAGGCAGGGGACCCCGAGACGACGGGCTCGCTCGATCAGCACGTCGCGGGCGTGCCAGGTGGGGGCCTGCTCCTGTTGCAGCGACTCGTCGTGCTCGTCGAGCACCACGACCGCCACCGGCTCCGGGATCGGGCTCCACGCCGCCGCCCGCGTGCCCAACGCACTGCTCGTACCGGCCCGAGCCGCGGCCCAGTCGTCGGGCATCAACGCAACCGGGAGCCCGGCTCGCCGCAGCCGCAACCCCAGCCGGCGCACTGTGCCCGCCATCGGTCCCACCACCAGGATCGGGCCTCGCGCTGCCGCCGCGACGAGGACCGGATACGGGTCAGCTGCAGGTGGGAGCCGAAGGATCGCCACGCCCGCAGCGAGGCCCTCGGCCGCCAGGTCGTGCACCTCGTCGGTCGCCACCGGGGCCGGTGCCGGCGTGGGCGTCCCGGACCGTCGGGGCAGCGCCCGCACGACGTGGGCAGAGCTGGCCGTGCGCAGCACCGAGGCCGGGCGCCCGGCCCACCGCCACGCCGCCCAGTCGGCAAGGTCGAGCACCTCCGGAGGAGGGCCCCACCCGGTGACCTTGGCGAGGGGTTGAAGGGTGACGTCCGCGGGCGGCTCGACATCGACGTCGACCACCCATCCCCCCACCCGGCGCCCGGCGAGGGCCACCCTCACCACGCTGCCGACCCGGACCTGCTCGTCGACGGCAGCCGGGACGGTGTAGTCGAACAGCTTGTCGAGGCCCGGCTCGTCGGGGCGGACCCGCACCACGCGCTCCTGAGGGGTCACGAACGGCTCCCCCTGCGAACTGGTAGGCGCGGAGCGGGGCATGTCCGGCTCCGCGCCTACCAGTTCGGGAGGAAGGGGTGGGTCGGTCTGCGCTGGGTCGGGCGCGTCGAAGTCGAAGGTCGGCTGGTCGCGAGACGGGCGGCGTGCGGGCACGGCGGGACGCCGCCGGCGGACCGGCTGAGTCAGAGCCCGAGGGCGGACTTCAGCTGGTCGACCCGGTCAGTGCGCTCCCAGGTGAAGCCCACGTCGCTGGTGCGGCCGAAGTGGCCGTAGGCGGCGGTGGCCCGGTACATGGGCTGGCGCAGTTCGAGGTCGCGGATGATGGCGGCGGGTCGGAGGTCGAAGATCTCCTGCACGACCGACGAGATCTTGTCGGGGTCGACCGCAGACGTGCCAAAGGTCTCGACCATCAGCGACACCGGGCGGGCGACGCCGATGGCATAGGCCACCTGCACCTCGCAGCGCTCGGCCACACCGGCGGCCACCACGTTCTTCGCCACCCAGCGGGCGGCGTAGGCGGCGGAGCGGTCGACCTTGGACGGGTCCTTGCCGGAGAAGGCGCCGCCGCCGTGGCGGGCCATGCCGCCGTAGGTGTCGACGATGATCTTGCGGCCGGTGAGGCCGGCGTCGCCGACCGGACCGCCGATGACGAACCGGCCGGTGGGGTTGACGAAGACCTCGTAGTCGTCGTCGGCGAACTGCTCGGGGATGACCGGGCGGATCACGTGCTCGATCAGGTCGGGCCGGATGGCGTCGTCGCGGTCGATGCCGTCGTTGTGCTGGGTGGAGATCAGCACGGTGCGCAACTTGACCGGCTTGCCGTCGACGTAGTCGAAGGTGACCTGGGTCTTGCCGTCCGGACGCAGGTAGGGGACGGTGCCGGCCTTGCGGACATCGGCCAGGCGCTCGGCCATGCGGTGGGCGACGTGGATCGGCAGCGGCATCAAGACATCGGTCTCGTTGCAGGCGTAGCCGAACATCATCCCCTGGTCGCCGGCGCCCTGCTTGTTGAGCAGGTCCTCTCCGGAGGTGCCCGAGCGGACCTCTTCGGAGTCGTCGACGCCCTGGGCGATGTCGGGCGACTGCTCGTCGAGGCTGACCATCACGCCGACGGTGTTGCCGTCGTACCCGTAGGACTCGCGGTTGTACCCGATCTCGTTGATCGTCGATCGGACGATCTTCGGGATGTCGACGTACCCGGAGGTGGTGATCTCGCCGGCGACGACGGCGAGACCGGTGGTGACCAGGGTCTCGCAGGCAACCCGGCTCGTCGGGTCCTGGGCCAGCATGGCGTCGAGGATGGCGTCGGAGATCTGGTCTGCCACCTTGTCGGGATGGCCCTCGGTGACGGACTCCGAGGTGAAGGTCCAGCTGGTCACACGTGCTCCTTCGTCGCCGATGCGGGTCTGGGGGTCGACCACGCTGCGTGAACTCTAGGTGGTCGCGTTCTCACGCAACAGGACGATCCGGTCGACCACCGCCTTGGCCACCGACCGCTTGTCGGTGAGGGGGACATCCTGCTCCATGCCGTCGGCGCTGACCAGCACCACCGCGTTGGTGTCGTGCTCGAACCCGACGCCGTCGGCCCCGACGTCGTTGCCGACGATGAGGTCGAGGTGCTTGGCCTCGAGCTTCTTGCGGGCGTTGGCGACGAGGTCGTCGGTCTCCGCCGCGAAACCCACCACCAGCTGGCCGGGGCGCTTCGCCCGTCCCAAGTCGACCAGGAAGTCGTGGGTGGGTTCGAGCACGATGCTCGGGGCGCCGTCGGCCGCCGCAGCCAGTTCGTGCTTCTTGAGCTTGTGGTCGGCGATCACCGCCGGGCGGAAGTCGGCGACCGCGGCCGCCATCACGATGACGTCGTGGTCGACGGCGCGGGGCACGACGGCGGCCTCCATCTCGGCTGCGCTCACCACCTCGACCACCTCGGCGCCCGGCGGGGCGGGCCGGTCGACGGTGGTCACGAGCGTGACGGCGGCACCGCGGGCCGCCGCCTCGGCGGCGATGGCGTAGCCCTGCTTCCCCGACGAGCGGTTGGTGATCACCCGCACCGGATCGATGGCCTCGCGCGTACCGCCCGCGGTGACGAGGACGCGCACCCCGGCCAGGTCGCGAGTCGGCACGCCACCGGAGAGCACCGCCTCGACCATCGCCACGATGTCGGCGGGCTCGGCCAGGCGACCAGTACCGACGTCACCGCCGGCCAGGCGTCCTTCGGCGGGCGGCACGACCACGACGCCGCGGGAGCGCAGCGTGTCGAGGTTGTGCTGCACCGCCGGGTGCTCCCACATCTCGGTGTGCATCGCGGGGCACACGATCACAGGGGCCCGGGTGGCGAGCAGGGTGGCGGTGAGCAGGTCGTCGGAGTAGCCCGAGGCGTAGGCCGACAACAGACGGGCGGTGGCCGGGGCGACGACGATCAGGTCGGCGGTCTGCCCGAGCCGGGTGTGTGGGATGGGCGAGACCTCGTCCCACAAAGAGGTCTGCACCGGCTCGGAGGCCAGCGCCGAGAAGGTGGTCTCGCCGACGAAGCGGGTCGCCCCCTCGGTGAGGACCGGCGCGACGTGGGCGCCGGCGTCGACCAGGCGCCGACACACCTCCACCGCCTTGTAGGCGGCGATGCCCCCGGTGACACCGAGGACGATGCGACGCCCGGCGAGGTTCACGGTCGGCAGGCGGTCGGTGACCCGTCGGTCACTCGGCGTCGGCGACGTCGGCCTGCTCGACCGCCAGCTCGTCGGTGTCCACCCGGACCGGCACGATCTTGTCGGCTGCGATCTCCTCGAAGGCGATCGACAGGGGCTTGCGGGCGACCGAGGTCACCTGCGGCGGGACGTTGGAGCCGATGCCCTCGCCCAGCTGGTTGAAGTAGGCGTTGATCTGGCGGGCCCGCAGCGACGCCAGCGTCACCAGGGTGAACTTGGAGTCGACCTTGCCGAGGAGCTCCTCGATCCGGGGGTTCACCATCGAGTCATGGATCTGGGCCACGAAACACCTTCTCTGCCGCGGAACGGCTGTTGTCGAATCGGCTCTGTCGTCGATTCGGCTGGGGGACGGCTGGGGAAACGGCTCGGAACGCAGGCGCGCCAAGGCGCACGGGCCCTGCGAGGATAGCAGCGGCTCAGCGCCGGCGGACGCGTTGCTCGTCGATGAGTCGCCGGACCTCGGCGACGGTGCGGTCGAGGTCGTCGTTCACGATGCGGACGGCACCGAGACGGCGCCCTTCGGCCAGCTCGGCCTGGGCGACCTCGATACGCTTCTCGGCCTGCTCGGGCGGGTCGCCCCGACCCCGTAGCCGCTCCGCCTGCACCTCCGGCGAAGGCGGCTCCAGCAGGATGAACAGCGCCGTCGGATCCCGGTCGAGCACCTGCCCCGCGCCCTGGACGTCGATCTCCAACACCACGTCGTGGGTGGCCTCGGCGTCGGGCCACGGAGTGCCGTAGAGGTTCCCGAGGAACTCGGCGTACTCGAGGAAGCCCCCCTCGTCCGCCTTGGCCTCGAAAGCAGTGCGGTCGACGTAGGTGTAGGCGTCGTCGCGTTCGCCCGGGCGCTGGGGACGGGTGGTCCAGCTCCGGGAGAGCCAGAGCTGCGGGTCCTCGGCCACGAGTCGGGCCACCACCGTGCCCTTGCCGACCCCGCCCGGGCCGCAGACGACGATGATCACGGGCGCCGGCGGGAGGCGCTCAGCTGCCGAAGGCAGCCAGGAGCGACTTGCGCTGCTGGTCGCCGAGGCCGCGCACACGGCGCGTGTCGGCGATGCCGATCTCGTCCATCGTGCGGCGGGCCTTGACCTTGCCGACGCCGGGAAGCGACTCGAGCACGGCGAGCACCTTGATGCCCGCCATCATCTGGTCGGAGTCGGCCTGCTCGAGCAGCTCGGCCAGCGTGATGGAGCCCATCTTGAGCCGTTCCTTGATCTCGGCGCGGGCCTTGCGAGCTTCGGCGGCCTTGGCCAGAGCGGCCTGACGCTGCTCGGGCGAGAGGGAGGGAGGCTGCGGCATGGGGCCACCCTAGTCCGGGCCATCTGCCCGGTCGGGAACCGTCGCCGCGCCGGCGCCGCCGACCGACGAGGCCCTGACCAGGGTCTTCAACGATCGAGAGGGCACGAGGAATACCGAGATGCCCCCAGGGGTTCCCTCATCACTGCTGTTGACAGTCCCATTGTCAAGAAAGCTGGTCCCCCCATGTCCGATCTGCAGAGCCTCACCCTTCCCGTCCTGCCGCTGTCGAGCGGCGTGGTCCTCCCGGGCATGGTCGTGACCCTCGCGCTGGAGACCGACGAGGCTCGCGCCGCCGTCGACGCCGCCACTGACGGCAATGTCCTGCTCGTCCCGCGAGTCGAGGGGCTCTACAGCCAGGTCGGCACCGTCGCCGCCATCGAGGACACCGGCGAGGTGCGCCGCGGTCTGCGAGCCGTGGTGGTCCGAGGCCTACGGCGGGCCCGCATCGGCGCAGGGGTGCCCGGCCTGGGTCGCGCCCTCGTCGTCGAGGTCGAGCCGATCGAGGACGTCGAGCCCACCGAGCGGGCGCGGGAGCTGGCCCGCGAGTACACCGCCGTGGTCGAAGAGGTGCTCGACCACCGCGGCGCCCGAGGCATCGCCGAGGCGCTCAAGGGCCTCGACGACCCGGGCCAGGTGGCCGACATGGCCGGCTACTCCCCCGACCTGGATCTCGAGCAGAAGGTCGAGGTCCTGGAGACCGTCGACGTCGAAGCTCGCCTCGAGAAGGTCCTGGCCTGGGCCAAGGAGACCCTGGCCGAGCTCAGCCTGAAGGAGCGCATCCGCTCCGAGGTCTCCGACGGGATGGAGAAGCAGCAGCGCGAGTTCCTGCTCCGCCAGCAGCTCGCCGCCATCCGCAAGGAGCTGGGCGAGAGCGGCGAGACCGACGACCTGCTCGAGGGCTATCGCGCCCGAGCGGAGGAGGCGGGGGTGCCCGAGAAGGTGCGCGAGGCCATCCTGCGGGAGGTCGACAAGCTGGAGCGCACGCCCGAGCAGAGCATGGAGCACGGGTGGATCCGCACGTGGCTCGACACCATCACCGAGCTGCCGTGGGGCGTCACCGGTGAGGACACCTACGACCTCGGCGCCGCGCGCACCGTGCTCGACGCCGACCACGAGGGCCTCGACGACGTGAAGGATCGCATCGTCGAGTTCCTGGCCGTACGGGCCCGCCGGGCCGAACAGGGCCTCGACACCGCCGGCGGCCGCGGCTCCGGCGCGGTCATCACGCTCGTCGGTCCTCCCGGGGTCGGAAAGACCTCCCTCGGCGAATCGGTCGCGCGGGCCATGGGCCGGCCCTTCGTGCGGGTCGCCCTCGGCGGCGTGCGGGACGAGGCCGAGATCCGGGGCCATCGCCGCACCTACGTCGGGGCCCTCCCCGGCCGCATCGTGCGGGCCATCACCGAGGCCGGCGCCATGAACCCCGTGATGATGCTCGACGAGGTCGACAAGGTCGGCGCCGACTGGCGCGGCGACCCCTCCTCGGCCCTGCTCGAGGTGCTCGACCCCGCCCAGAACCACACGTTCCGCGATCACTACCTGGAGGTCGACCTCGACCTGTCCGACGTCGTGTTCGTGGCGACGGCCAACGTCATCGACACCATCCCCGGACCGCTGCTCGACCGGATGGAGATCATCTCCCTCGACGGCTACACCGAGGAGGAGAAGGTCGCCATCGCTCGCGACCACCTGCTGCCGCGGCAGCTCGAGCGCAACGCCATCAGCGCCGACGAGGTCACCGTCACCGACGACGCCCTGCGGGTGCTGGTCACCGACCACACCCGCGAGGCTGGCGTGCGGAGCCTCGAGCGCACCATCGGCAAGCTGCTGCGCAAGGTGGCCACGAAGGTGTCGACCGGAGAGGCGACCACGCCGGTCATGGTCGACACCGCCGACGTCCCGAGCTGGGTCGGGCGGGCCCGCTTCACCAACGAGGTCGCCGAGCGCACCTCGGTGCCGGGCGTAGCCACCGGCCTGGCGGTCACCGGTGTCGGTGGCGACGTCCTGTTCGTCGAGGTCACCTCGATGCCGGGCGAGGGCCTGACCCTGACGGGGCAGCTCGGCGACGTCATGAAGGAGTCGGCGACGATCGCCCTGAGCTACATCCGGTCGCACGCCACCGAGCTCGGCCTGTCCGACGTGGACTTCGAGGACCGTCGGTTCCACGTCCACTTCCCCGCTGGCGCGATTCCCAAGGACGGTCCCTCCGCTGGCATCACCATGACCACCGCCCTCGTCTCGCTGTTGACCGGGCGGCCCGTCCGATCCGACGTCGGGATGACCGGGGAGGTCACGCTGCAGGGCAAGGTGCTGCCGATCGGCGGCCTCAAGCAGAAGGTGCTGGCCGCCCACCGGTTCGGGCTCACCGACGTGGTGTTCCCCAGCCGCAACGAGGCCGACCTCGAGGACGTTCCCGAGACGGTGCGGGAGCAGATGACCTTCCACCCGGCGAGCGACATCGCCCAGGTCCTGGCCATCGCCCTCGAACCGGCACCGGCAGCCGGCGAGCCCGAGCCCGTCCCGACCTGACACGGACCCGCCGAAGCTGGCTCGTCTCACGCCCCTCCAGGGGCTCGGGACGAGCCAGCGGTCTGGTGGGAACGGTTCGAGGAGGCCGGGCCTGGCAAGCTGGCCGGGCGAGTGCACATCAGGCGGGGGCACGGATCACGGATGCGGCGCACTTCACGACGAGCGATCGGGATGGCCCTCGCGACCATGACCCTGGGCGCGGGGCTGGCGGCGTGCAGCGACGACGACGGCGAGCCGGGTGTCCCAGCGGGCCCGACCGCCCCGCGGATGCCGACCACGACGGTCGTGGAGTTCCCGACCGGCGTCGCCCCTGCGACGTCAGTCGAGTTCCGACCCGTAGTCGACGGAACCCGGATCGATTCCGAGGGCCAGGTCACCCTGGAGGCGCTGGGTCCTGTCGTGCTCGACGGCAACGCTGTGGAGAGGGCTACGGCAGGCGGGGGGATGAATGGCGTGCCAGGGCAGTGGTCGGTGCAGCTGGTGCTGAGCGACGGCGACGACGGGATCGGCG
>DATDIY010000317.1:0-3583 GCA_036520815.1 Acidimicrobiales bacterium | reverse complement strand
AGATGGAACTGCCCACGCGCAAGGCGCTCTCGCTCGAAGCGGTGCGGGAGATCGTGGCGGCCGCCCGGGCGTACGGCGCCTCACAGGGCCACAACGCCTCCATCGTCGTCGTGGTCGACGACGGCGCCCACCTGCTGTTCCTCGAGCGCGAGGACGGCATCCCGCACGGCACCGTCGAGGTCGCCACGTTGAAGGCGCAGATCTCCGCCCGCTTCGGAGTTCCTTCGAAGAACTTCCGTGACGCCGTCGACGAGGGCCTCGTCGGCCTCGTCGGGCTGCCCGGTATGGCCGCGTTCGAGGGAGCGATCCCGCTTCTCCTCGACGGTCAGTGCCTCGGCGCCATCGCGGTCAGCGGCATCGATGAGGCGATGGACGGCGCCATGTCGCAGGCGGGCGCCGACCGTCTGGTCGAGCTCGCCGGCGGCTGAGTCAGCCATCGCGGGCACCTGCCCGCCCAGGGGTGTTGGACGGCAACCCCGTCCAACGGGGAGTGAGAGCGCGAGATGACTGACCTGCTGCCGTTCATCGTGAGCGGCCTGGCGGCCGGGGCCCTGTACGGCCTCGCCGGGACCGGGCTCGTGCTCACGTACAAGACGTCCGGCATCTTCAATCTCGGCTACGGCGCGCTCGCGACCGTGGCCGCGTACGTGATGTACTTCCTGCACTACGACCACGGCTTCGACTGGAGGCTGTCGGCTCTGATCGCGGTGGGGGTGGTCGGACCGCTGATGGGTCTGGCCATGGAGGTTCTCGACCGGCACCTCGCCCCCCAACCGGTCCGGTTGAAGGTGGTGGGCACGGTCGGCATCGTGCTCCTCGTCCAGGGCCTCGGCGTGATCAAGTACGGCACAAAGAGCCTCCCCGCCAAGCCGTACCTGCCGAGCGCGACCGAGTCGGTGGAGATCGGCGGAACGTTCGTCACCTATCAACAGATGACGATCTTCGCCATCGCCCTGGTGGCCGTGCTCGGCTTCTACCTGTTCTTCCGTCGGTCGCGCACCGGGGTGGCGATGCGCTCGGTGGTCGACGACACCGAGCTGGTCGGGCTGCACGGCACCAACGCCCGGTCGGTGCGCCGCACCGCGTCGATGATCGGGTGCACCTTCGCCGCACTCACAGGCGTGCTGATCCTCCCGGTGCTCGGGCTGAACGCCATCATCCTCACGTTCCTCGTCCTCCAGGCGGTCGGCGCCGCGGCCATCGGTGGATTCTCGAGCATCCCGCTGACGTTTCTCGGCGGGCTCCTGATCGGTGTGGGCTCCGACATCTCCAAGAAGTACGTGATCGACTACCCGAACCTGGCCGGCGTGCCGGGAGCGCTTCCCTTCATCTTCCTGTTCGTCGTCCTGCTGGTGCTCCCGAAGCGCCGCCTTCGCCCTCCGTCGTTGGTGGAGCGCAAGCCGGCGCTCCCGTGGCAGGCGCCAGCCTCGATCCGGATCGTCGCCGCGGTGGTGGTGGTCGGTGTCCTCCTCGTGATACCCAGCATCGTCGGGAACGAGTTGTCGTACTGGACCACCGGACTCACCCAGGCGATCCTGCTGCTCTCGCTCGGGCTCCTGGTGCGCACTTCGGGGATGGTGTCGCTGTGCCAGGTCGCCTTCGCCGCCATCGGCGCGGTGGCGTTCTCCCAGTTCGCCGTGGACCACGGCCTGCCCTGGCTGCTCGCGCTGCTCCTGGCCGGCCTGGTCGTCGTGCCCGTCGCTGCCCTCGTCGCCATCCCGGCCATCCGCCTCTCGGGCATCTTCCTCGCCCTCGCCACCTTCGCCTTCGGGGTCATGGTCGAGCGCCTGCTCTACGGCCTGGACTTCCTCTTCACCTCCACGGTGAGCGGCCGCAGGATGCCCCGACCTTCCTTTGGCACCTCCGACCGCAGCTACTACTACGTGTGCCTGGCCTTCCTCTTGCTGGTGGCGGGCCTGATCGTCGTGATCAACCGCACCCGGCTGGGCCGGGTCCTGCGGGGGATCTCCGACTCCCCGACCGCACTGTCGACCTCCGGGCTGAGTGTGAACGTCACTCGCGTGCTGGTCTTCACCATCTCCGGCTTCCTTGCTGCCATCTCGGGCGTGCTGTACGGCTCCGGCGTCCTCACGGCGAGCACGGTCGACGTGAAGTTCCAGTCGTTCTCGTCACTCGTGCTGATCTGCCTGCTGGCCATCGCCCCCTTCCGGGAGCCTTGGTACGCGCTGTTCGGGATCGTTGCCGCTGTCATCCCCGGCTATATCACCGGCGACACGACCATCTACTGGATGAACGCGCTGTTCGGGCTCTCGGCCATTGCGGTGGCCGCCCAGGGCGGGGCGCCGCCGATGCCGGCCCGGCTCCGGGTGTTCTTCGATCGCCTGGGCCGCAGACGGCCGCCAGAAGTGGTGTCCCGGGAGCCGATCGGCCCCGGCCAGCCGGGTTGGGTCGACCCTTCGCGTCGTCGCGCGGAGGATGCTGGGCTCGAGGTCGACGACCTGCGGGTTCGCTTCGGTGGTCTCGTCGCGGTCGACGGGCTCAGCCTGTCCGCGCCGGTGGGCCGCATCACCGGCCTGATCGGGCCGAACGGTGCCGGCAAGACGACGACCTTCAACGTCTGCAGCGGCCTCAATCGGCCTACATCAGGGCAGGTGCGGCTCCACGGCGCCGACGTCGCCCACGTGGGTCCGGCGGCGAGGAGTCGCCGGGGCCTTGGTCGCACCTTCCAGCTCATGGAGCTCTGCGACACGCTCACCGTCGCCGAGAACGTCGCGCTCGGCCGGGAGTCGTCGCTCGCTGGCGCCAACCCGCTCTCGCAGGTCGTCGCCCGGCCGAGCGACCATCGACTGGTCGACGCCGTCTCCTACGAGGCCATGGACCTCTGTGGCATCACGGGTATCGCCGCGCTTCAGGCCGGAGCCCTGTCCACGGGCCAGCGCCGACTCGTCGAGCTGGCCCGCTGTCTCGCCGGGCCGTTCGACGTGCTCCTGCTCGACGAGCCCTCGTCAGGTCTCGATCGCGATGAGACGGCGCTCTTCGCCGAGGTGCTCCGGCAGGTCCTCGACAAACGCGGGTGCGGGATCCTCCTCGTCGAGCACGACATGTCGCTCGTGCTCGGCGTGTGCTCCTACATCTACGTGATGGACTTCGGTCGCCTCGTCTTCGAGGGCACACCTGACGAAGTGTCCTCCAGCCCCGTGGTGCAAGCCGCGTACCTCGGGGACACCAGCGCCCAACCCCTGCTCGACGACGCGGCGACGGTGGCCCCGTGACGGCGTCGGAGCCGGACGCACCGGCCCTCGAGCTCCGCTCGGTCGAGAGCGGCTACGGCGAGACCATAGTGCTGCGCGACATCGACCTCACTGTGCCCGCGTCGAGCGTGGTCGGACTGCTCGGACCCAACGGAGCGGGGAAGTCCACCCTCCTGAAGACCGTCTCGGGTGTCCTCCGGCCGTCCAAGGGCTCGGTCTGGCTCCACGGATCCGACGTGACCACCACACCGGTCCACGTACGAGCCCGTGACGGCCTGTGCCACATCCCCGAGGGTCGGGCGATCTACCGGTCCCTCTCCGTGCGGGAGAACCTGGTCATGCAGGCACCGAAGGGCCAGGAGGCCGGTGCC
>DATDIY010000316.1:0-3850 GCA_036520815.1 Acidimicrobiales bacterium | reverse complement strand
GCCGAGGGTCAGCGGAGCGAGCCAGCCGTGCACCGGTGCCTCGATGATGCCGAAGACCAGCGCACTCACCGCCACCATGGCCAGTGCGGCACCAGGGAGATCGAGCGGGTGCCCGGCGGGGTTCCGGGATTCGGGCACCAGGCGACGCCCGAGCACGAGAGCGAGAACGATCGTCGGGATGTTGATGAGGAACACCGAGCCCCACCAGAAGTGCTGGAGCAGCAGGCCCGACGCCACCGGGCCGATGGCCGCCCCGGCCGCACTCACGCCCGCCCAGGTCGCGATGGCCCGGGCCCGTTCATGGGCCGGGAAGGCGGTGGTGAGGCTCGACAGCGTCGAGGGCATCACGAA
Organism: Acidimicrobiales bacterium; assembly: GCA_036520815.1. Lineage (GTDB taxonomy): Bacteria > Actinomycetota > Acidimicrobiia > Acidimicrobiales > Acidimicrobilacustridaceae > CAMFLJ01. Next base: position 3,499 of record DATDIY010000316.1, on the reverse strand, counting down.
CGCCGCCGCCGCGCCCATCAGCGCCCGGGCCGCTATCAGCTGGCCCGAGCTGTCCGACATGGCCGCGAACACGGCGCCGACGAGGAAGACGAGGAGCCCGGCCTGCAGCACCCGTTTGCGCCCGAACCGATCGCCGATCGCACCGGCCGGGAACAGCAGGCCGGCGAACACCAGGGCGTAGGCGTCGACGATCCACTGCAGCTCGGTGTTGCTGGCCCCCAGCTGGCGCGAGAGCGACGGTAGGGCCACGTTGAGCGAGCTGTTGCCCACCATGACGATCGTGAGGCTGAGGCACAACACGGCGAGGATCCGCCATCGCCGGGCATAGACGTCAGCGGGGATCCCGTCGACCGTCGCGCCTTCCGCTTCCACTTCCTGCCCCATCACGTCCTCCTGCAGGCACCCTCGCACGCCGGCGCAGGAAGCACCATCCGGTAACTCCAGATCGGCGCGACGCGCGAGATGGTTCGGCTCACGGAGGTTCTACGACCTCGAGTGCGCTCGAGGTCAAGGACTGCGGTCGGCGGCTACGTCGCCAGGACCGTGGGGGTCCCGAGCGGCAGCCATCGGAACCGCGAGCGCACCTCGGCGGGCGCGACGGCGAGATCGTCCTCGATGCCGGTACGACCCTCGGCGAAGTGCGACCAGCCTTCGTAGTGCACGGGTACGGCGACGCTCGGACGGACCCGGGAGCAGAGTCGCACCGCCTCGCGTCCGGTCATCGTGTAACGAACCGGTCCGGTGAGCCGGAAGCGCACACCTCCCAGGTGCAGGAGGGCGACACCGACGCGCATCGAGGCGATCGCCTCCTCGAGCCGGGGATGCAGCACCGTGTCGCCGGACACCCAGACCACGCCGTCGCGTTGTCCGGGCCATTCGAGAGCGAACCCCACCACGTCACCGACGAGCCTTCGACTGAGCGGCGGTCCGTGACGGCACGGCGTCGCCGTGACCACGATCGGAGCTCGGTCGCCATCGGCAAGGGTGAACGACTCCGACGGCGCCAACCCGACGCTCGGACTTCCCAGCCGACTCGCCCCGGCGTGGGTGGTGAGGATGAGCGGCACCTCCGCGAGCAGCGATCGGCCGGCGTCGTCGAGGTTGTCGGCGTGGTGGTCGTGGGTGAGCAGCACCGCGTCCACCGGACCGACGTCGCGCGCCGTGATCGCCGGACCGGTGAGCTTCGAGGACGACGTGCCCAGTCCGAACCCGTAGGTGCGGCCAGGGGCGTCGAAGGTCGGATCCGTCAGCAACCGCCATCCGGCCGCCTCGATGAGCACGGTCGGCCCCCCGATGTGGGTGAGGCGGACCGACGCCGGGTCGGTCACGTCGGGCTCGGCTCCACCGGTCCCTGGTCCGCGGTCCGTCCGGCGTTCGCCAACGCCCAGTCGAGGGCGTAGTCGGCGACCTCCTCCCACCCCTCCTGGGCGGTGATCAGATGGGCCCGACCGGCGAACTCCTTGACCTCGGTGATGGTGTTCGACTTGTAGTGCTTGGCGTTCGACTGCTGGACCTTGGGCGGCATGATGTGGTCCTCCTCACCGGAGATGAAGAGCAGCGGGGGCCGGTCGTCGTTCTTGTAGTCGACCCACGTGTCCTGCGGACCCGGCTCGAAGTTGGCGAGCACGCTGTTGAACAGGATCCGACCCGATGCCGGGATGGCGTAGCGCTCGTAGAGACGCTGCGACTCCTCTTCGGAGAAGGTGTTGGTGAACGCGTACTGCCACTGCTCGTGGGAGAAGCCGACCGCCCGGTGGTGGTTGGCCGGGTTCTTCAGCACCGGGAACGTGGAGCGCACCTGGGACAGGGGCGTCGCCCGGACGCCCTCCGTCGGCGCCGAGCAGATCGCCACACCGGCCGCGCCACGACCGTGGTCGAGGAGGATCTGGGTGAACGCACCACCGGCCGAGTGCCCGATGATGACCGGCGGCTCCGCGAGCGTGTCGATCACGGACTCGAAGTGCTCGATGATGGCGGGAACGGTGAGAGCCTCGATCGGTGACGGATCGGCGTTGAGCGCCTCGACCTCCACCTCGAAGCCGGGGTAGCCGGGCGCCAGGACGGTGAAGCCACGACTCTCGTAGTGCGCGATCCAGTCCTCCCAGCTCCGTGGGGTGACCCAGAAGCCGTGGACCAGGACGATGGTGTCGGGTGGGTTCTGCACTAGGTCCTCCTCGTGGCGAGTGTCGGGCCCATCCTGTGGGGCCGAGCGCCGGCACGGCACTCCGGCCGGCGCCAAAGACGCGCCAGAATGAGCCATGGCCACCACCCCGGCGCGGCCCTCGGTCGCCATCGCCGTGCTCGATGGCACGCTGGCCCTCGACGTGGCCGTCGCGGTCCAGGCGTTCGGTCCCCGACCCACGGCCTTCCTCGCCATGCGCGACGAGCTCGAGTCGCCCTACGACGTCTTCGTCTGCGGCGGCGACCAGGCCAACCTGCGCACGCTCGGGATGGCATTCCACGACCTGCAGCCCTGGGAGCGCCTGGTCGAGGCCCACACCGTCATCGTTCCCGGCCTCGACGAACCCGACCGCTGCCGCGACACGGGCGCCCTGACCGCGATCGCCGAAGCCGCCGAGCGCGGCGCCCGGCTCGTCGCGCTCTGCACCGGTGCGTTCGTGCTCGGCTTCGCCGGTGTCCTCACCGGACGACGTGTCACCACCCACTGGGCGCTGGCGACCCAGTTCCGGGCCCTGTTCCCCGATGTCGACCTGCTCGACGACGAGCTCTTCGTCGACGACGGCGACGTCCTCAGCTCCGGCGGGATGCTGGCGGCGGCGGACCTCTGCCTCCACATCCTGCGACAGGACCTCGGGCAGAGCTACGCCAACGACGTGTCGCGCCTGCTCGTGAGCCCACCGTTCCGCACCGGCGGGCAGGCCCAGTACCGCAGCAACGGCTCGGGCCCCGTCGACGGCACTCTCGCCGCGCTCCTCGAATGGACCCTCGACCATCTGGACGAGGACCTCACCCTTCCCCTGCTCGCGGCCAAGGCCCACACCAGCACGCGGACGCTCTCACGGCGCTTCGAGGCCCAGACCGGCCGCAGCGCGCTGCAGTGGATCGCCGAGCGGCGAGTCGACCGGGCCAGGGCCCTGCTGGAGGAGAACGACCTGAGCGTCACCGAGATCGCCTTCGCCTGCGGGTTCGGTTCGCTCGGCGCCTTCCGGCGTCAGTTCGTCCGCTACACGGGCACGACGCCACGCGACTACCGAGGCACCTTCCGCGCCGGCTGAGGTCGCGCCGCGCTCAGCGAGCTGGGGCAACCTGCTCGGCGACCAGCTCGTAGGAGCGCAGCCGGTCGTCGGGGTCGCCGACATTGGTCGTGACCATCAACTCGTCGATGCCGGTGCGTTCGGCCAGCGCCAGCAGGTCGGCGCGCACCGTCTCCGGCGACCCCACGACGTGAGACCCGGTGATCGAGCGCACCAGCTCCTTCTCCGCCGGCGTGAAGCTGTACTCGGCCGCCTCCGCCGGGGTCGGGAGCAGACCCGGATGG
>DATDIY010000315.1:0-17326 GCA_036520815.1 Acidimicrobiales bacterium | reverse complement strand
ACGACCTCGGATCGCGCCCGCTGACCTCGACCGTGCCGACCGCCGGGGCGACATCGCCCACGAGCGCGGCCATGAGCGTCGACTTGCCGGCGCCGTTGGGTCCGACCAGGGCCAGCAGCTCACCGGCCCGAACGTCGAGGTCGACGTCGGCGAGCACCCGGCGACCACCGAGGTCGACGCCGAGCCCGCGGGCGGCGGCCAGAGCGGCACCCGTCGGCTGCCGCTCGGGCACCTCGGACGGTCGGCCCCAGCGCCGCCCGCTCACGCCCAACCGCCCTGGCTGGCCCGCGTGCGACGGAGGAGCCAGAAGAAGAACGGGCTGCCGACGAGCGCGGTCAGCACGCCGAGCGGGATCTCCGCCGGCTCCTTCAGGGTGCGGGCGGCGAGATCGCCCACGACGAGCAGGGTCGCCCCACCGAGGGCGGAGGCGACGATGAGCACCCGGTGGGCCGGGCCGACGACCATCCGCACCAGGTGGGGGACGACCAGACCGACGAACAAGATGATGCCGCTCACCGCCACCGCGGCCGCCGTCAGCAGGCCCACGACCACGAGCATCTTGATCCGCAGCCGCTCGACGTCGACGCCGACGTGGCGGGCCGACCGTTCCCCCAGGGCGAGCAGGTCGAGCTTGGGCGCCATCACGAAGGCGGCGACGGCACCGAGCAGGGCCACCGGCGCGACCGCAGCCACCTTCGGCCAGGTGGCCTGGGCGACGCTGCCCAACTGCCAGAACGTGATCGAGCGCAGCTCGGCGTCGGTCGACAGGAACATGAGCAGCCCGATGAAGGCGCCGGCGAGGGCGTTCACCGCGATGCCGGTCAGGATGAGCGTCACCACCTCGGTGCGCCCGTCGTTGCGGGCGGCGACGTACACGAGGAACAGGGTGAGCACGCCGCCCACGAAGGCGGCGAAGGTGATGCTCCAGGTGCCGAGGGCGGTGATCCCGATCACGATCGCACCGACTGCTCCCAGCGCCGCGCCCGAGGACACACCCACGATGCCGGGCTCGGCCAACGGGTTCGAGAACGTCCCCTGCATCGAGGCCCCCGCGCATCCCAGGGCGGCCCCGACCAGCGCGGCGAGCGCCACACGAGGGAACCGGATGTCCCAGAGCACCGAGTCCCCCATCCCCGCCGGCACCGGTCCGGCATCGATGCCGACGCGATGGAGGATCGAGCCGAGGACCTCGGCGGGGCTCACGTCGTAGGCCCCGATGGTCACCCCGGCGACGCAGGCGGCGAGGAGCGCGACCACCAGGCCGACGACGAGCACCGGCGGACGGACCAGGGGCCGGTCGGTCGCCACGATGTCCTCGAGGTCGAGCTCCTCGTCGATGCCGTCGTCGATCCCGTCCTCGGGGGCGGACGCCGGCGCCTCCAGCTCCGCGGTCACTGGCCGTGCAGCTTCTCGACCAGCTCGGCGATCGCCTGGGGGGTGCGCGAGCCGAAGCTGTAGAGGACGCCGTCGTCGACGGTCACCACCCGGCGGTCGCGCGCGGCCGGGGTCTGGGCGATGCCGGGCATGGCGAGGAGGGCGTCGATGCCACCCACCGAGTCGAGCCCGCTGTCGGTGAGCAGGAGCACGTCGGGCGCCGCTGTCACCATGGCCTCGCTCGTCAGGGGCGTGAAGGACCGGTCGAGCCCGATGTCGGTCCCTGCGTCGGCTCCCCCGGCGGCGTCGATCATGGAGTCGGCCCCGGACCCGGGACCCCCCAACAGGTAGACACCCGCGGAGCCACGCAGGTACAGGAAGGCCACCCTCGGTCGGTCGCCCTCGGGGATCGCCTCCTGGGCCTGGGCGATCTGCGCCTCGGTCCGGTCGACCAACGCCTCGCCCGCCTCGGGCACACCGAGGGCAGCGGCGACCACGCGGATCCGGGGCCAGATGTCGTCGAGGCTGCCCGGCGAGTCGACGACCACGACGGGAACACCGGCGGCGCGGATCTGTTCGAGCGCCTCGGGCGGACCGGTGTCGTCCTGGGCGAACACGACTGTCGGCTCCAACGACAGCGCCGCCTCGGCGGAGACGTCATGGCCGTTGGTGACGACGGGCAGGTCCTCCGTGCCGGGGAACTGGGCGGCGACGTCGCGCCCGACGACGTTCTCGCCGAGACCCAGCGCGAACACCATCTCGTTGAGGTTTCCCCACAGCGGCAGGATCCGGCTGGTGTCGGTGACCGTCACCTCGGTGCCGTCGTCGGACGTGACCGTGGCCGGAAGGGTCTGGTCGGGGTGGTCCGCGACCGGGGCCAGTGGTTCAGCGCCGACCGAGTCGACCGCCGGCGCGTCACCGGCGTCGGCGCTGCTGCCGTCGCCGCCGCAGCCGGCCAGTGCGACGAGGAGCAGGGCGAGCGCCACCAGGCTCACCGCCAGGCGACCACCGGACGCTCTCGTCCGGAGCCGGGGCCGGGGCCGGGTGGGATCCGAGCTCACGGCACGTCCGGGGTCGACCGCCGGCGCCAGGCGAACCAGCCCGCCCCACCGGCGGCGACGAGCACCACCACGGCGACGGCGAGAACCACCACGGCGCTGCTGCCGGAGCTCGAGCCGCCCTCGGCCGACGTCGTGGTCGCCGCCAGCTCCGCCGACTCCGCGTCACCGTCGGGGGTCGTCGAGGACGACTCGTCGAGCGTGGTCGTGGTCTCGGGGCCCATGGTCGTCGAGGTCTCCGGAGCCACCGTGGTCGGTGGTTCGGTCGGCGGGGGCGGCGCCACCACCGCGGGCGGCGCGGGCGGCGGCGGCGCCACCTCGGCCGCGAACGACACCGGGACGATGACGTCCTGGCTGCGGTCGCCGGTGCGGGTGTGGTCGTTTCGGGTGACGATGGCGCAGCTCACCCGGCGGCAGTCGACGGTGGCGTTGAGCGTGACCGACGGGGTCATGGTGACGCTGAACGACCCGCCCGGACCGTACGCGGTGGCCACCCCCTGGCCGTAGTCGGGCGGGTTGGAGGAGATCCAGTGCGACAGGCCCCCGGCCCCGGCCATGTCGACGCCGCCGCCGCACGGCGACGGCACCGCACCCGGCGGCGGGACCACGCAGAAGGCGACGTAGATCCCCTTGTTGATGTCGAAGCAGGAACCACTGACCGACACGCTCTCCCCGCCCGGCGCCAGCCCGGAGGTCCGCGACACCGAGAGGCGAGGTGCACAACCCTGGGCCGCCGCCGGCGTGGCGTCGACCACCCCGGCCACCCCGAAGCCGAGGACGGCAGCCAAGACCGCCACCACGAGCGCGGCGCCCGCTGTCCGGCGACCGGATCGGGCCCGACTGGTCTCGATGCTTGCGTGCACGTCCATCCCGCTGCCCTGCTCCCTGGTCGCCAGCACGAGGTCGTCACCGCCCCTGCTGTGGTTCAGATGCTGTTAGGTTTGCCTATCAGTTCAGGGCTCGCTAGCTTAAGAACGACCGGGCGGAAGCCGCAAGTCGGTCCCGACATTTCGTCAGAACGATCACGACGATCTGTCTGGATCTGCTTGACAGCGCGGACTGCACTGAGGACACTCAGCGCCCGACCGACGAAGAGCGACGTGCGACGTGGAGGAAGACGACCGGATGGCCATGACCCAGGACGACCCGACGGCCGTGCGCTTCTCGGACACCATCAAGGACGCCTCCTGGAACGCCCACGAGCACGCCGAGCACTCCCGGTACATGCAGGACCTGCTCGCCGGCCGGCTCGACCTCCGCCGGTACGCCGACCTGGTGGCGCAGCAGTACTTCGCCTACCAGGTGCTCGAGGACGCCTCCCGACACATGGCCGACGATCCCGTCGGCGGCCAGTTCACGTTCCCCGAGCTCCGCCGCATCCCGGCGCTCGAAGCCGACCTCGAGGATCTGCTCGGCGCGGGATGGGCCGATGTGATCACGCCGACCTCGGGGACGATCACCTACTGCGATCGGCTGCGATCCGCGTGCTTCGAGTGGTCCGGCGGGTACGTCGCCCATCACTACGTGCGCTACATGGGCGACCTCTCCGGCGGACAGGTGATCCGCCGCATCGTCGAACGGACCTACGAGCTCGACGGGCACAAGGGCACCCGCTTCTACGTCTTCGACCAGATCGACGACCTGAAGGCGTTCAAGGAGGACTACCGCCAGCTGCTCGACAGCGCGCCGTGGTCCCCCGAGGAACAGGAGCGCATCGTCGAGGAGATCCTCCTCGCCTACCGCCTCAACACCGAGGTCCTCGACAGCCTCGGCCCCGCCTGACCCTCGAGGGGCGTCTCAGCCCTCGTCGAGGAGGAGGAGATCGTCGAGCGACTCGCGGCGAACGACCACCCGGGCCCGACCGTCGGCGACGAACACGACCGCGGGCCTGGTGACCTTGTTGTAGCCCGAGCCCATCGAGTGCCCGTAGGCACCGGTGACCGGGGTGGCCAACACGTCGCCAACGGCGAGATCGGCCGGCACCCGGGCGTCGCGCACGAGCACGTCGCCCGACTCGCAGTGCTTGCCGACGACCGTGACCCGTCGGCCACGGTCGGCGCCCACCTCACGGGGCAGGAACGCCTCGTAGCCGCTCCCGTAGAGCACGGGTCGGGGGTTGTCGCTCATCCCGCCGTCGACCGACACGTAGGTCCGGATGCCGGGAAGGTCCTTGACGGTGCCCACCGTGTAGAGGGTGATCCCGGCCTGGGCGACGAGGGCCCGCCCCGGCTCGGCGGTGACGGCGGCGGTGATCCCGGCGGCGGCGCACGCCTGGCGAACCGCCTTGCCCCAGTCGGTGATCGACGGAGCATCCTCCCCCTCGACATACGCGACCCCGAGGCCGCCTCCGAGGGAGAGCTCGGGCAGACCGTGGCGCTGGACGAACGGGGCGAGGGCCTCGACCGCCAACTCGAAGAAGCGGGCCTCGAACACCTGTGAGCCGATGTGGGCGTGCAGACCGACGAGATCGACCGCCGCCGACGCGACCGCCCGAGCCACCGCCTCCTCGGCCATGCCGCTCGCCAACCCGAAGCCGAACTTGGAGTCGTCCTGGCCGGTGCGGATGAACTCGTGGGTGTGGGCCTCGACTCCCGGGGTGATCCGCAGGAGCGCCCGAGGTGCGGGAAGGCCGTCGTTCACCAGCGCCTCGATGCGGTCGAGCTCGTCGAAGGAGTCGACCACCACCCGACCAACGCCCTCGGACAGCGCCCGGCGCAGCTCCTCGGTGCTCTTGTTGTTCCCGTGCAGCACGAGCCGGTCGGCGGGCACGCCGGCCGACCGGGCGACGTGGTACTCACCGCCGGTCGACACGTCGAGGTTGCACCCCTCCTCCACCGCCAGGCGGGCCATGGCCCGGCAGAGGAACGCCTTGGTGGCGTAGTTCACGCCGGGGCCGAAGGCGGCGACCGCCTCGCGGCAACGAGCGCGGAGGTGGGCCTCGTCGTAGACGAACAACGGGGTGCCGAACTCCCGGGCCAACTCGAGCGTGTCGCAGCCGCCGATGACCAGCTGGCCCTGCTCGCCGACGGTGGCGGTGTCGGGCAGCAACGAGAAGGGCAACGCGGTCATGAGCCGGCTCACATCTGCTCGGGTGCGCTGACGCCGAGCAGGTCGAGGCCGATGGCGAGCCCGACGGAGGCCGCCTCCACCAGCTGCAGGCGGGCCTGGGTGAGCTCGGGCTCGACGCCGTCGCCCATCACGTAGCAGTCGTGGTAGAAGCCGTGCACGGCACCGGCCAGCTCGCGGACCCAGGTGGTGATGCGGTGCGGTGCCCGGTCGTTGGCCGCCACCACGACGGTGTCGGGCAGCTCTGAGAGCACGCGCAGCACGTCGAGCTCGCGCTCGTGCGTGAGCAGCGAGAGGTCGACCCGATCGAGCGGGAGGCGTTCGACGCCCCGCTCGGCGGCCACCCGGAAGATCGAGCGGATCCGGGCGTAGGCCATCTGCACGTAGAAGACCGGGTTCTCGTTGGCCTGGCTCTTGACCAGGTCGTAGTCGAAGGTCTGGGTGGAGTCGATCGACTGGAGCAGGTAGGTGAGCCGGGCCGAGTCAGCGCCGACCTCGTCGAACACGTCACGCAGCTCGACCACATCGCCGGCACGCCGGGAGAACCGCACCGGCTCGCCGGCCCTGAGCAGGTTGACCAGCTGGATGATGGCGCACTCGAGCTCGGCCGGATCGTGGCCGAGCGCCTGCATGGCCGCCTTCATCCGGGGGACGTAGCCGTGGTGGTCGGCGCTCCACACGTCGATGAGCAGGTCGAACCCCCGGGCGTACTTGTCGCGGTGGTAGGCGATGTCGGGCAACAGGTAGGTGAACTCGCCGTCGCTCTTGACGAGGACACGGTCCTTGTCGTCGCCGTAGTCGGTCGAGCGCAGCCACACCGCCCCGTCGCTCTCGTACACGACCCCGTGCTCGCGCAGGTCGGCCAAGGTGACGTCGATGGCGCCGGACTCGACCATCGACCGCTCGCTGAACCAGCCGTCGAAGTGCACGTTCATCCGCGACAGGACCTCGCGGTGATCCTCGACGGCTCGAGCCTCGCCCCACTCCCACAGCTCGTCGCGGCTCTGCACGTCCTGCGGGATCTCGGCGGCCCATTCCGTGACGTACTCGCCGTGGTAGCCGTCGTCAGGGACGCCCTCACCCCGACGGCGGGCCTCCAGCGAGTCGATGAACTTCTGCATCTGTACGCCGCGGTCGTTGAGGTAGCTCTCCCGGCTGACGTCGTAGCCGCACCGTTCGAGGATCCGCGCCAGCGAGTCGCCATAGGCGGCACCCCGCCCGTGCCCGGCGTGGAGCGGCCCCGTCGGGTTGGCGCTCACGAACTCGACCTGCACCTTCGTGCCGGTGCCGACGGTCGCCCGGGCATAGCGCTCGGTGCCCTGGTCGAGCACGTCGACGGCGACGTCGTGCAGCCACGAGTCGGCCAGCCGGAAGTTCACGAACCCCGGTCCGGCGATCTCGACCGAGGTGACGTGGGGTGGCAGGTCGGCGTTGAGGATCTCGGCGACCTTCCCGGCGAGCTCGCGAGGGTTCCAACCTGCCCGCTTGGCTGTGGCCAGGGCCACGTTCGACGACCAGTCGCCGTGCTCGCGCCGCGCCGGCCGCTCGAGGTTGATCGTCTCGGGCAGCGGCGTCACCTCGAGGCTCGAGAGGGCGGCGTGGAGGGAAGCGGCGAGCTGGTCGCGGATCACGGTGGACGGCGTCTCCGACGAGTGGGGCGGGCCCTGCACCCTATCCGGCACCCTTCCGGGGCCTGGAGCCCGTTCCCCGACGCCGGGGAGTGGGCTCGGCCCGGACACCATGGGGCCGCGACGGCCCGGTGGCGCCCTAGCATCGGGGGGCGATGACCCAGCCGCCCACCACGACCGCACCGGCGCGACCCACTCCCGACACCATGACGGTGCGCGGGGGCATCCCGGTCGAGGGCCAGCTGCGCATCCGCGGCTCCAAGAACGCCCTCCCCAAAGCCATGGTGGCCGCCCTGCTCACCAGCGAGCCGTGCCGGCTGACGAACATCTCGACCATCCGCGACATCGACGTGGTGGCCGAGCTGATCGGCCTCGCCGGGGGCACGGTCACCCACGACGCCGACTCGATCACCATCCATGCCGGCTCCTTCCAGGGGCTCGGCGAGGCCGACGTCGAGCGCCTCCACGCCGCCAGCCGCATCCCGGTGCTCACCACCGCCGTCTCGTTGCACCGCACCGGCGCCGCCGTCGTCGCCGCCCCCGGCGGATGCGCCATCGGGCCCCGTCCGGTCGACTACCACCTCAACGTGCTCCGGGCCCTCGGCGCCCGTGACGAACACCGCGGCGACATGATCCACCTGAGGGCCGACCGGCTCCGTGGTGCCCGCATCGACCTGCCCTTCCCCAGCGTGGGGGCCACCGAGCAGTTCCTTTTCGGCTCGGTGCTGGCCGAAGGCGACTCGGAGCTGGCCAACGCCGCCATCGAGCCCGAGATCCTCGATCTCATCGCGGTCCTGCAGAAGATGGGCGCCATCATCTCGGTCGAGCCGAACCGCACCATCCGCGTCACCGGAGTGCCCGAGCTGGGCGGCTTCGAGCACCAGGTGATCGGCGATCGCCTCGAAGCGGCGTCGTGGGCCTCGCTGGCCCTGGCCACCGGTGGGCGCATCGTCGTGGAGGGCGTGCAGCAGCAGGACCTCTCGACGTTCCTGAACGTGTACCGCCGGGCCGGGGGCGACTTCTCCATCGACGCCGACGGCCGCACGATCTCGTTCTGGCGAGCTCGACGGATGTTGCGCCCGCTCGCCATCGAGACCGACGTGCACCCCGGGTTCATGACCGACTGGCAATCACCGTTCGTCACCGCCCTCACCCAGGCCGACGGCGTGAGCGTCGTGCACGAGACCGTCTACGAGGACCGCCTCGGCTACACCGACGCCCTGCGCACCCTCGGCGCTCAGATCCAGGTGTTCACCGAGTGCCTCGGCCCGACTCGCTGCCGGTTCGGTGCCGCCAACCATCGGCACTCGGCCGTCGTTGTCGGCCCCACCAAGCTCCACGGCGCCGAGCTGGAGGTGCCCGACCTGCGGGCCGGGTTCTCCTACGTGATCGCCGCTGCCGCCGCCGACGGCGAGAGCCTGATCCACGGTGTCGACCTGCTCGACCGCGGCTACGCCGGGTTCCGGGACAAGCTCAGCGCCGTCGGCATCGACCACAGCTGAGCAACCCACCCTCCATCCCTGCCGTCGGCCTCCGAGATTCGGCAGCGCACGGGTGCCCGGGTAGGGTCTGTCACCCGGTCGGCGCCCGCGTCGGCCGTGAGCACCCGCCCTCGTAGCTCAGGGGATAGAGCATCGGCCTCCGGAGCCGTGTGCGCAGGTTCGAATCCTGCCGAGGGCGCTCATCGAGCGCACGCTGTTGCCAGGGTCAGAGGATCTCCAGGCGCTTCAGGAGCCCGACGATCTCGTCGCTCGAGGTGGCCGGGATGGTGAAGCCGTCGAGATCATCGATCTCGTCGAGGTGCGCGGCGATGTCGTCGGTGCTCGGCGTGGTCCCCCGGTCGGCCAGCCAGCCTTCCCCCAGCCCGATGAAGACCCGGGCGTAGCGTCCGCCGGCGGCGGAGTAGAGGTGCTTGTTGCGGGTGCAGTCGCGGCTGGCCAGATAGACCACCATCGGCACGACCCGCTCCGGGGTTGTCTCGGCGAACAGTGCGTCGACGGTCGGGTTGGGGTCGCGGTCCTCCATCGAGCCGGTCATCATGCGGGTCTGCCCGATGGGGAGGATGGCGTTGGCGTGGATGCCGTGCGGCGCGCCCTCGGCGGCCAGAGCGTTCGTGAGCCCGATGATCCCGCCCTTGGCCGACCCGTAGTGGGCGGTGAGCTCCTGCCCGAAGGCGCCGATCTGCGACGAGACCATCACGAACCGTCCGTAGCCCTGCGCCTTCATCACCCGGAACGCCGGTTGGGACAGGTAGAAGGCACCGTCGAGGTGGATCCGCAGCATCCGGCGCCACTGGTCGACCGAGAGGTCGGTGAACGGCACCATCTCGTAGATGCCGGCGTTGGCGATCACGGCATCGAGGCGCCCGAACGCGTCGATCGCGGCCTGCACGATCGACGCGCCCCCCTCGGCGCTGTCGACCGAATCGTGCGACGCCACCGCCGTTCCACCGGCCTCGGTGATCTCCCGCACGACGTCGTCGGCCACCGACGGATCGGATCCCGATCCGGTGACCGATCCACCGATGTCGTTCACGACGACCTGGGCACCCCGCCGGGCCAGCTCGAGGGCGTAGAGGCGGCCGAGCCCCCGCCCCGCACCGGTGACGATGGCCGACTGGCCGTTGAAGTCGATCACGGGTTCTGCTCCAGTGGTGTGAGGGCGCCAAGACGGCTCGGTCGACGCCGAAATCGGAGTTGACTCTCAAAATCTAGTGGACTCCCGATTCCCGGGGGTCGAGCGGCTTCGGCGCCGCCCGTAGGATGCGGCCGTGATCCCCAGCGAGCGCATGTTCCACAAGGGAGCACCGCCCACGGGAGGGCACCGGGCCCGCAAGAAGGAACGCACCCGGCACGCCATCGAGGACGCCGCCATCGAGCTCTTCTCGGAACGGGGCTACGACGCGACGACCATCGACGACATCGCCGAGCGAGCACAGATCGCGCCCTCCACCTTCTTCCGCTACTTCCCCAGCAAGGCCGACGTCATCCTGGGCGACCAGAACGAGCGCCTGCCCGCGCTGCAACGGGCGATCATCGATCGACCCGCGTCGGACAGTGCCATCGACGCGCTTCGAGCCGCTCTGCAGGAGCAATGGGTTGCGGCCATCGATCCCGACCGGACGGTCCGCATCACCCAGGTCATCGCCTCGTCGCCCGTGCTCTCCGGCCACGCGTCAGCCGTGGGCCACGGCTGGCAGATCGCCGCCAGCCAGGCGCTGGCGCGGAGGAAGGGACTCGACGACGCGGACCAGAAGTGCTGGATGGCGGCGACGGTGGCGCTGTCGACCTTCGGCGAGGCGGTCAAGACCTGGATCGACGACGGGTGCGAGGGAGACCTCGCCGCCGCCGTCGACCGGGGCTTCGACACCCTCCTGGCGCTCTGTGTCGAGTGGACGAGCTGAGCCGCCGCCCCGGTCACCCGTCCGGGCGATAGTCGCCGCCGGCGAGGTAGCGGAGCAGGGCCGGGCCCGACGTGGCCATGTTGACGACCTCGAGCCGCAGCCCGCAGTCGCCCGTGTGGAACAGACCGGCGCTCCAGGAACCATCGGGCTTGAGGCTCACGGTCTCCCGGGGCCAGCCGAGCTGCTCCAACCGCTCCGACTCGACGTGGAAGTCGTCGCACCAGATCCCGATGTGGTGGAGGCCCACCTGATCGAAGATGGTTCCCGGCCGCTGCTCCAGGAGCTCGAGGTACGGCGGGCCCTCCAGGGAGTAGCAGTACGCCACCTCCACCGGGGTGGGGCCGTCGGGCGACTCCAAGGTGAGCGACCGGCGCATGGTCCCGGCCCACCTCAGGTGGAGAGCGTCGGCGAGCTCCTGCTGGGCGGCCTCGAGGTCGGCGACGACGAGCCCGAAGTGATACGGCGGTGGGACGATCGGCATGGCAGCTCTCTCTGCTCGTCAGGGCTCAGATCGGGTAACGGCGCATCACGCCCTCGCGGCGGCGGCGCAGGTCGGCCTGCCGCTGCTCGCGCGTGATCGGGGTGGCGACGGGGCCGATGGCGGTGCCGAGGTCGGCGATGTCGACCACCCGGGTCCGCAGGTCGGGGGTCTCGCGGGTGAGCATGTTCCGGAAGAGCAGCCAACCGCGTGAGTGATCCTGGGTGTCGATCCAGTTGGCGAAGCCGGGGTCGGTGTGCGCCAGCACCACCCGGGTGGTGCCGTCAGCGTCGACCGGCGACAAGCCCGAGGTGAGGCTCACCTGCCGGTAGCGGAACTCGAGGCTGGCCCCGAAGACCGAGCAGGCGCCGAACTGCCAGAAGGCCCCCGGGTCGGCCTCGAACTCGATGACGAGCGCCTGGTCGGGAGCGAGGTCCCAGGCGAGGTGCTCGATGACCCGGCCCCGGCGGGAGTCCGCCGCCTCGTGGGCGGCGTCGGTGCGGGCGCCGTAGCGGGTGAAGACGTTGGCCTCGTCGTACTTGTCGTGCCGGGTCCACAGCGTGTCGGGCCAGTCCTTGGTGCAGTTGACGACGAACCGTCCGGCGGCATCGAACGACTCGAGCAGCTCCGCCGGGGCGATCGCCGGCGGCGGCTCCTCTCCCCCACCGACCCGCTCGATCCGGAACCGGCCCGGCTCCTCGTCCCAGGTGTCGAAGTACTGGCGGTAGAAGATCTTCCGGGTGCCGGGAGTCGACTGGATCCAGTTGCCCTCGTGGGGATCGGGGCTGATCCACACCTCGAACTCGCCGTCCCAGCCCGTCTCGATCTGCTCACCGAGCAGGTTGGCCACCGGCTTGTCGCCGAAGGGCTCCTGCAGCGAGCCCGTCCACGCCCCCTGGACGGCGATGTTGAACATCCGAGCCGTGCCCTTGGTGCCGCTGATGCGGTAGGTGGCGGTGTCGTTGATCCACGACTGCAGGTAGATGCAGTCGGCGTTGTCGGCGCCGAGCTTGCGGGTCGGTCCGCAGAAGGCGTGCAGCGTCGGGTGCTCGGGATCGTGGTTCTCCAGCCAGATGTCGAAGGCCTGGCTCAGGTTCTGGGTGAGGTAGCGGAAGGCGTTGGTGCGCTCGCCGTCGGTGGAGCCGCTGACGTCCTTGAAGACGTGGTCGCCCGCCTCCTTGATCTGGTCGCAGAAGGCGCGCCAGCCGTCGCGCAGCGCTTCGTCGTTGGGATTGTCACCGAACGCCATGGGCTCCTCCACGGGGAACGGGCTCGCGGGGCACGCCGAAGCGCTCCCGGTAGGGGTCGAGGCGGTGGTTGAGATCGTCGAGGTCGACGCCGAGGTCGTCGGGCGAGTAGGCGAAGCGACCGAACCGGTGGGGCGCGTTCTGTTCTCTGTAGCGCGTCACGCCATCCTCGAACGCCGTGGTGACCTCGAGACCGGAGGCGCTGTAGATGTCACGGATAGCGGCCATCGGATCGACGATGAAGTCCTGGTACACCAGGTGGTGGATCCTCGGGTCGGCCGCGAGCGGGGTCGTCGCCGCCGAGGTGAAGTCGGCCACGCTGCGCTCGACGCTGGCGGCTGCGAAGCCCTTGCGGTCGATCGGGCCGGCGATGCCCTCATAGACCTCGATCTGGAGCTGCACGCGAGAAGCGAGGGCAACCAGCGGGTCACGGTGGATCCACACGAAGACGGCGTCGGGGTAGGCCTCGAGCAAGGCGGAAAGGCGGTGCTGGTGGGTGACCCCCTTGAGCACCCACCGGCGCGACGGCGCGCCGTACTGGAGGTGCTGCAGCACCATCCGGTGGAGCTCGTACTGGCGCACGTCGTCACGCTCGAACCGGAACGCAGGGAACTGCACCGTCGGGACCCGCCACCAGGCGGTGGGGGGCAGCGAGCGGAAGTCGACCGCCCACAGCCGCTCGTCCTCGGGCGGGTTCTTGCCGAGCATGGCGTTGTAGGGATGGGAGACGAGCCACTTCGGGATCTGCTCGACGATCTCCCGCCAGTCCTCGTCGGCTTCCTTCTGCCGTTCTGCTGTGTCCACGGTCGCGGGGGGCGGCGACATCCGCATCACCTCCCAGAACTCGAGCAGGCGCGATCCGGGGTCGCACCCCAACAGCATCTGCAGGACGGTCGTACCCGAGCGGCCTTCGCCGAAGGCGACGATCGGCCGTTCGATGCGCTCGTCGGCGATCGGCAACCGATGGCGCGCCTCCAGCAGCTGCAGCCGCTCGATCAGCAGGCCCCGGATGACGTTCTCGGCTCGCACCCGGCCGTCGTCGTCGAGACGCTCGTCGAGCTGGCTGGCCAGGTCGGTGAGCCGCTCGGGCAGACCATCGTCGTCGAGGTCGTCGAAACCGACGGCGTGACGCGCCTCGGCGATCAGCTCCTGGGCGTTCAACGTGCTCACCACCGCTTGCCGCCGGCGACGAGGATGGCGGCGCCCGAGATCCACTCGGCGTGGTCGCTGGCCAGGAACACGGCGGCGGCGCCCACGTCGGCGGGCTGGCCGATGCGGCCGAGCGGCACCTCGTCGATCATCGCCTGCTCGCGCGCCGGGTTGGCGGCGATCACCTTGTCGATCTGCGCCGACTGGATCGGACCGGGGGCGATGGCGTTCACCCGGATGCCGTGGCGTCCGAGCTCCTCGGCCCACAGCTTGGTGAACTCCTGGATGGCGATCTTGGCCACGCTGTAGGGCTGGATGCGCGCCGACGGGTACTCGGCCAACGGCGACGAGATGTTGACGATGCAGCCGTGGCCCTGCTCGATCATCGCCTTGGCCGCCCGCTGGGCGGCGAAGTACGGCGAGTACACGTTGAGCTCGAACAGCTCCCGCAGGATGGTCGGGGTCGACTCCATGAACCCGACCCAACCACCGTCGACGTTGCGGCTCCCACCGGCGTTGTTCACCAGCACGTCGATCTTCCCGAACCGCTCGGTCACCGCGTCGACCGCGGCATTCACCTGGTCGAGGTCGTAGGCATCCATGTGGATGGCCTCGGCGCGGACCCCGAAGGCGGCGCACTCGTCGGCGGTGCGCTGGAGGTCGTCCATCGAGCGGGCCGAGAGGAGCAGGTCGGCGCCGGCCTCGGCGAAGCTCAGGGCGATGCCCTTGCCGATCCCCCGGCTGGCGCCGGTGACGAGCGCGGCCTTTCCCTGCAGTGGACGGTCGGTCACGGTTGCGCTCCCTCGAGCTCGTCGGCGGATGTGGCGGTGCGGGACGGCCGGGACAACCGGTCCGCCCGCATCCAGGCGAGGACCTCTTCGGCATCGGCAGGGTCGCCACCGGGAAGGGTGAGCAGGTCGGCCGCCAGTTGGGCCGGGGCCACGATGCGCAGCCCGTCGCGCAGGACCGGACGATCGAACACGACGGGGTCGTAGCCCTCGGCGAGCACCACGTCGCCGTTCCCGTCGTCGACCAGGTCGAGCCCGAGACGCTCGGCCGCCAGATCGAGGTCCTCGACGTAGAGCACCATGGCCGCGGTGCGGGCTCGGCCGAGCAGGTGCTCGACCGCCCTCACGCCGGAGATGGCGTAAGGGCGCTTGGGTCGCAGCAACGTCGGCGCGAAGGCGTCGGGGCCGTCGGGGTGGGTGTAGTGGCCGACGCGGTTCGACCGGACGAGCCCGTAATCCTGCGTCCACCGGCGGATCGTCCGTTCCCAGTCGAGCTCGCGCACGTCGCCGCGAGGGCCGCGGGTCACCAGGCCTTCCCGGTCGAGCAGGTCGAGCGTGCGGGCCAGCGAACCGAGCGGCACCGACGCCCGCTTGGCGATGTCGCGAACGCCGTACGGGGTGGGCAGGTCGACCAGCGCCCGAACGGCCCGGCCGGCGGCACGGCCGCGCAGGGTGCGCAGGGCGTCGTCGGTCGGCCATGGATCCTTGGCCGCGCCGTGTCGCTCGACGAACAGGCCCGGTCGGTCGGCGACGATGCGCAGGTTGCCGGTGCTGTCGCCGTAGCTCACGCCGCGGGACGCCAGGAGGTCGCGCACCGTGGCCGACAGGAACGGCGCCACCACGAACGGGTGGGAGTCGCTCTCGTCGAGGGCCTCGAGCATCGCGTCGATCCGGCGACCGTTCGGGCCCGGCTTCACGCACACCGCGAAGGAGGCCGTCTCCCCTCTCGGCGCCCGCAACGACCAGGCGGCGTCCGCCGGTGGCCGTGGCCGAGATCGGGACCGCAGGGTCCAGCCCCGGGGCAGGAGCTCCCGGACCCGGTCCGCCACTGCCACCAGGGTGTCGACGTCCGACGGCTGGCTGTCCCCTACGTGCTCCCTCGCCATGCATTGCGATGGCCCTCTCGCTCGTGTTTCCAGCCGGCGACGACCGATCCGGAACAGGGCCAGTATCCGGAACAGGATGGTCCCGTGTCAACCGCTACGTTGTGCGTCATGGGGACGATCAGACGCTGCGCCGACCCGGCCGACCGGGAGTTCTTCGGGCTGCGGTTCGACCCGACCACCAACACCGGGACCTTCCAGGTGCTCGACCGGATGTCGAACCCGCGGGGCACGTTCTACGGCGGCGCCGGGGTCGCCGTGGTCGCGACAGCCATGGAGGCAGCCACCGACCGCCGACTCCTCTGGATCACCGCGCAGTTCTCGGACGGTGCCGCCCGGGGCGACGAGCTGCGGTGCCACGTCGAGGTGATGGCCCATGGCCGCCGCACCTCCCAGGTCCGCGCGACCGTCACGAACGGCGACACCACCGTGCTCACCGCCCTGGGCGCCACCGGTGAGGGACGCGACGACGTCGCCGCCACCTTCGACCGCATGCCGGCGGTACGTCCGCCGGAGATGTCACCGGCGGTCGAGCTCGACCTGGAAGGCGACGTCGCCCGGTCGCGGTTCGCGGTGACCGAGCACCGGGTCGCGGCCGATCTCTCCTCCCTGGAGGGCACCGGCACCCACATCGCATGGTGGTGCCGGGTGGAAGGCCTCGCGCCGTCTGCCCCCACGCTTGCCTACGTCTCGGACCTGCTCGTCTTCGGGGTGGCCCAGGCGTTGGGCCGGCCGGCCGTACGGGCCACCAGCCTCGACAACACCCTGCGAGTCGGTTCCGCGGGCGAGACCGAGTGGATGCTGCTCGACCTGAGGGCCCAGTCGACCTCTGACGGCTTCGCCCACGGGTTCGTCAACATCTGGAGCCCCGACGGCGTCCTGCTGGCCACCGCCAGCCAGAGCTTCGCCCTGCGCAGCGGCGGAGCGACCGGATCCTGACCCAGGTCCTGCCAGCGCGGCGTGGAGGCGACGACCCGAGCGGAGTCACCTCCCCATCGAGTCGCCGCCTCCGGCGCGGATCTCGGCGTCCCAGGAGGGTGTCAGCCGACCCCTGAGGGCTCCGACCCGCGACCTGTCCGACACCGCGAACGCCGCCGGACGGGCGACGGCCACACGCTACCCACGCTCACGGCTGGGTGGCGTCGGTCTCCTCGTCGGGGCCCTGGACGTTGCGGGGCTGGAGGGTGACCTGCTTGGTGGCCTTGGCACCGTCCTGGTTGTAGGCGGTCAGCAGGAAGGTGTGGGAGCTCGAGCAGTTGAACGGCAGGCTCGTCTCTCCGGACGGGCCGTACTCGTCGTAGATGCCCGGGCCGTCGATCGAGATGGTCACCTTGGTGGCGTTGGTGGTCGCCCAGCTCACGGTGAAGTTCTGGAGCATCCCGTTGTGGCAGTCGATGCTCTCCGGGGTGCTGAAGCTGGTGATGGTCGGTGCCGGTGCCGTCGAGCCGCCGCCGCCCGAGGATCCGCCGTTCGAGGATCCGCCGCCACCCGAGGAACCGCCGCCGCCGCCGGCGTCGGTCGAGGCGGTGGTCGGGGCGATGCCGCTGACCTCCTCGCCAGTGGTGGTCGTGGAGCTGGAATCGTCGCTCGAGCCGCAGGCGGCGCCGACGCCGCCGAGCAGGAGGGCCAGGGCGCAGGCGCCCACGAGGCCCCGACGGCGGCGGCCGGTGTTCGAGGGACGGGTGGTGCTCGAGTCGGTGTCGGTGAGGTGGTTCATCGTGGGTCTCCCTGGTTCGGGCTCCGCCGGCAACCCGGTGGAGCGTCGAGCGTCCTGACGGTCGACTCGGCGCCCGCTTACAGGCCGCAGCGTAAGCGGACGGCGATTGCATCGTCAGGGATCTCGTGCGACACGAGCCCGACGGTGCGAGGTGCCGATGCGACAGACTGACCCCATGGCGGACGACGACGGAGACCGGCCGCCGGCCCCGTCGCGACGCGACGACGACCGCCGGCGCGACGAGGCGTTGGTGCGCGCCGCGCTTTCCGGTGACCAACGTGCGTTCGGCGGTCTCTACGACGCCTGGTTCGACCG